>NZ_LN879430.1:2332500-2609352 GCF_900070325.1 Herbinix luporum | reverse complement strand
TATAGCCTCCATAGATACTCACATATTAATATATTATAACAATTTTACTAATTTTTCAATGGTTATTATATGACTAACTTTTTAGACTTGTGGAAAAGGGGATAAATAAAAAAACAATATTAACAATAGTATAATGAGGATAAAATATAAAAAAACTACACATTAATAAAAATAAAACAACAACTTATCCACAAAAACATCAAAATTATCAACAAAATCACAAAAACACATATATAAATAGGAAGAAACACAGTTAAAAGGTAGGTGAAGTAAAAAGTTATCTACAAAATAACCACTTGACGTTCCACTTGAATGAGAATATAATAGACGTGATATTCCAAAATTGAAAAATTTAGATTAAGCTCGTCTTATATGGAGCGCCGGTACAGCTAAAGGAGGTGCGTAGATATGAAAATGACTTACCAACCCAAGAAAAGAAAAAGATCAAGGGTACACGGTTTCAGAGCCAGAATGAGCACAGCAGGAGGAAGAAAAGTGCTAGCTGCTAGAAGAGCAAAAGGAAGAAAGAAGCTATCAGCTTAATTTTTTAAAATCAGGTCGCAATATTGTGACCTTTTCTTCTATAAGTGAAACTAAGAAAATAGAAAAAAATTGTATAAGTGTATTATTATCAGAATAATGGTTATGGATAAAAATGAAGAAGACTAAATCGATAAAAAAGAATGTAGATTTTAGAATAATCTATAGTACCGGTAAATCATACGCAAACAAAAATTTGGTTATGTATATAAAAAAGAACGGATCAAATGAAAATAGGTTAGGAATATCGGTAAGTAAAAAAGTAGGGAACAGTGTTATAAGGCACAGAATTACCCGGCTTATTAGAGAAAGCTATCGATTAAATGAGGATAGCGTATTAGAAGGAATAGACATAGTAGTTGTCGCTAGAATAGGTGCCAAGGGAAAGAATTACTTCGAAATAGAGAGTTCATTATTACACCTTATGAAATTACATGGTATATTGATAAGGCATGAATCTTAAGATAGTTTTTTAATTAAAAGAAGGAAAAAAAGTGATTAAGAAAATTCTCATTTTTATAATAGGTCTTTATAAGAAATTTATATCGCCTCTTAAAAGAACTTCCGTTTGTAAATATACTCCGACTTGTTCATCATATGCAATAGAAGCATTAGAAAAGTATGGAGCAGTAAAAGGAATGTATTTGGCAGTTAGGCGTATTTTAAGATGTCATCCTTTTCATAAGGGAGGATATGATCCGGTGCCTTAAAAAATGCTGATGAAATTTTATTACAATCAGCGTCCCCAAGGAGGATTTAAATTGGAAGTTATATTTTTATTCGGCAAAATAGTGAACCCAATTGCAAGCTTGTTAGGTTTAATAATGAATGCAATTTATAATTTTTTTAATTTATTCGGTATAGAGAATATAGGGTTATCTATTATAGTATTTACATTCATTACAAAAACATTAATGCTTCCCTTAACAATTAAACAACAGAAATTTTCTAGATTACAGGCAATAATAACACCGGAGATTCAAAAGATACAAGAAAAATATAAGGGAAAAAAAGACGAAGCATCAATGAGAAAATTACAGGCAGAGACTCAAGCTGTATATGCAAGGTACGGAACTAACCAAACAGCCGGTTGTTTGCCAATGCTTATAACATTGCCTATAATGTTTGCCTTATATAGGGTGATAAATAATATTCCTGAATATGTAAGTGCTATTAGGGATTACTATACAATAGTAGGAACAGCCATAGAAACTCGTGGAATTGAAGTTTTGTCTGATATAGCATTAAACTATGAAAAACTAGATCTTTCTAACTTAAATAATATTATAAAATCTTTAGCTGCATTTAACACTTCACAGTGGAAATTATTACTTGATGCCGGTCTAAGTTCAGATGCTGATAATGCCATAAGAAGCATTATGAATGCTAATAATTTATTTGGCTTAAGTATAACCAATACCCCCAGTTGGAAATCAATATCTATAATTATTCCTTTATTATCAATGGGATTGCAGTTTGTTCAAAGTAAACAGTTAAATGTTAAGACAAATTCAAAAGATAATGTACCTAATCCTATGTCTTCTATGAATGTTGTTATGCCGATTATGTCTGGATTTTTTTGTTTAATGCTTCCAATAGGTGTAGGTTTATATTGGATTGCTAATAGTACTATATCTATAATTCAGCAATTTTTTGTTAATAAATATTTAGATAGCATGGATTTAGACGAATTAGTTGAAAAGAGCCAGGAAAAAGCCAGTAAGAAATATATGAAAGCTAAGCCTGCCGGAGAACCTTCTATTCAAGAGTTAGCGAAAAAGCAGACCAAGTCAATTGAAAGTGTTTCAGATAAGACCATGGATAATCAAAATGGAACTATGGACATAGACCAAGATGCAGAAAATGGTGAAAGTTCTTACAATCCAGCAAGTATATCTGAGATAGCAAATATTCTGAAACACAGGAAAGTAGAAAAGGGGGATAAATAATGGATTGGAAAGAATTTACTGCAAAAACTGTAGATGAAGCATTAACTAATGCCATGTTGGAGATAGGTACTACTGCAGATAATCTTGAATATGAAGTTATTGAAAAAGAAACCTCCGGATTTTTAGGTATATTCAGCAAACCGGCTAAGATAAAAGTTAGGCTTAAAGTTAGTGTGGAAAATACCGCAAGGGAGTTTTTAGAAAAAGTACTTAAGGCAATGAAAGTTGATGCAAGTATTAATATAACTTTAGATAAAGAAAATGAAATATTGGATATAAATCTTGAAGGTCAAGATATGGGTGTGCTAATAGGTAAAAGAGGACAAACCTTAGATTCCCTTCAATACCTTGTAAGTCTGGTTATAAATAAAAACACTGAAAAATATATTAAAGTAAAACTGGACACAGAAAATTATAGGGCAAGACGTAAAGAAACCCTTGAAAATCTGGCAAGGAATATATCTAGCAAGGTTAAAAAAACCAGAAGATCTGTTACCTTAGAACCTATGAATCCTTATGAAAGAAGAATTATTCATTCAGCCTTGCAAAATGACAAATATGTTGAAACATATTCTGAAGGGGAAGATCCATATAGAAAGGTTGTTATAAGTTATAAAAGATCTAATCGAGATAGCAGACCTTATAAGTATGGAAAAGATAATTCTAGAAATTATAGCAGAGACTATAAAAAGGATTATAGGGAGTACAAGGAAAGTAAAAAAAATGCTGTTTCAAATGAAAATGTATAAATGAACCAAATATGGTAAGAAGGGGTGTCTTAAAAGTAGACTTTACTTTAAGACACCTTTTTAATCATGTAGGATGAAAGGAGGAGATTTTATGAAAACAGATACAATTGCTGCTATTGCAACCGGTGCAAGCAGTGGAGGAATTAGTATTATACGAATAAGCGGAGATGAGGCATTTAATGTAATTGATAAAATATATCAGTCTAAGAAAAAAAACAAACTATTGTCCACAGAAAATAGTCATACAATTCATTATGGATATATAGTAGATGAAAATCAGATAATAGATGAAGTTATGGTTACCCTTATGAAAGCCCCTTCCACATATACAAGAGAAAATGTAGTAGAAATAAATTGTCATGGTGGAGTTGTAGTTACAAGAAAAATTCTAGAGACCGTATTAAAACATGGAGTAAGGCTGGCAGAGCCGGGGGAATTTACAAAAAGGGCTTTTTTAAATGGTAGAATTGACTTATCGCAAGCAGAAGCCGTATGTGATATTATAAATGCTAAGAATGAACTTGCTCTTAAAAATTCTATTAATCAGTTAAAGGGAAGAGAATTAGAAATTATACAAACACTTAGGGATGGAATTTTAAGGGATATGGCTTTTATAGAAGCAGCTTTAGACGATCCCGAACACATTAGTATAGACGGTTTTAGTGATGAATTATTAGTAAAACTAGATAAGTATTGTGAAGACTTAGAAAAATTAATTTCAAGTTCAAAAAATGGTAGGTTAATAACAGAGGGGATTAAGACAGTTATATTAGGAAAGCCTAATGCAGGTAAATCAAGTCTCTTAAATATTTTAGTAAGGGAAGATAGGGCTATAGTTACGGATATAGCAGGGACTACCAGGGATACTCTTGAAGAAACAATACAGTTAAATGAAATTACTTTAAATATAATCGATACAGCGGGAATACGTAATACAGATGATATTGTAGAAAAAATTGGAGTAAAAAAAGCAATTAATGTAGCACAGGAAGCCGATCTTATAATTTATGTAATCGATTCTTCAGCACCTCTGGATGAAAATGATGAACTTATTTTTTCTTTAATAAAAGATAAAAAGGCTATATTATTGTTAAATAAAAGTGATTTACCATCAAAAATTTCTGCAGAAGATATTAAAAAGAAGACATCAAATCCCATCATCAGTACCTCTTTTATTGAATATACCGGATTAGATCAGTTGGAGAATTTAATAAAAGACTTATTCTTTAAAGGTGAAATTACCATAAATGAAGATATCTTTATTACCAATCAAAGGCATATTGAGGCATTTAAATCGGCACTTGATGCCCTTAATATGGTAAGAAAGAGCATCAATGATGGTATGCCTGAAGATTTTTATTCTATTGATTTAATGGCTGCTTATGATGAGCTTGGAAAAATTCTGGGTGAAAATGTAGAAGAAGATTTAATTAATATGATATTTAGTGAGTTTTGCATGGGAAAATAAAAATTTATCTATAATTTTGTTTAAATAGAAAGGGAAAGGATATATGTCATACGTATACGAAGATTATGACGTAGTTGTGATAGGAGCCGGTCATGCAGGATGTGAGGCGGCTTTAGCCTGTGCCAGGTTATCATTAAAAACTATTATATTTACTGTAAGTATTGACAGTGTGGCAATGATGCCCTGTAATCCAAATATTGGAGGAACTTCTAAAGGCCATTTGGTCAGAGAAATAGATGCCTTAGGGGGAGAGATGGGTAAGAATATCGATAAAACCTATATTCAGTCTAGGATGTTAAATTTATCTAAAGGACCTGCTGTACATTCTTTAAGGGCACAGGCTGATAAGAAAGAATATTCTAATAGTATGAGAAAGGTAATTGAAAATACCCCCAACTTAACTCTAAGACAAGCTGAAATAGTAGATATTATAACAGAAGATAATAAAGTAGTCGGAGTAAAGACCTATTCAGGATCCATATATCCTTGTAAAGCGGTAATAATTTGTACGGGAACTTATTTGAATTCAAGATGTATATATGGTGATACGGTACACTTAACCGGACCGGACGGACTTCAGTCTGCCTTATATCTTACAGAATCTTTAAAAAAACTAGGAATTGAAATGTTAAGATTTAAGACAGGGACTCCTGCAAGGATTGATAAAAGAAGTATTGATTTTTCAAAAATGGAAGAGCAAAAGGGAGATGAAAACATAGTACCCTTTTCCTTTACAAATAAAGCTGAGGATAT
The DNA here is from genome assembly GCF_900070325.1 of Herbinix luporum. Taxonomy (GTDB): domain Bacteria; phylum Bacillota; class Clostridia; order Lachnospirales; family Lachnospiraceae; genus Mobilitalea; species Mobilitalea luporum. The sequence continues at coordinate 2,603,893 of NZ_LN879430.1, read as the reverse complement.
AAAAAGGGAACAGGTTTCATGTTGGCTTACCTATACAACAGCTAAGACCCATGAAATAATTAGGGCCAACATAGACAGATCTCCCCTATACACCGGAGATATTAAAGGAACAGGGGCCAGATATTGTCCTTCCATTGAAGATAAGGTGGTTCGTTTTGCCGATAAAGATAGGCATCAGGTATTTATCGAACCGGAAGGAAATTATACCAATGAAATGTATATATCCGGAATGTCTAGTTCCCTGCCTGAAGATGTTCAAGTACAGATGTATAGATCGGTACCGGGACTTGAGAATGCTAATATTGTAAGAAATGCTTACGCAATTGAATACGATTGTATAAATCCTTCACAACTTAAGCCTACCTTAGAAATTAAAAATATAGAAGGCTTATTTAGTGCAGGACAGTTTAACGGAAGTTCCGGATATGAGGAAGCTGCCGCACAGGGCCTTATTGCAGGAATAAATGCTGCCATGAAAATTTTAGGAAGGGAACCACTTATTTTAGATCGATCCCAGGCTTATATAGGTGTATTGATAGATGATTTGATAACTAAGGAAACTATGGAACCTTATCGTATGATGACATCAAGGGCTGAATATAGATTACTTCTAAGACAAGATAATGCAGATCTTAGACTTACAAAAATTGGATATAAAATCGGCTTAATTGATGAGGAACGTTATCAGGCATTGCTAAAGAAAGAAGAAAGTATAGACAAAGAGATAAAACGATTAGAAAAAACAGTAATAGGGGCTAACAGTAAGGTCCAAGAGTTATTAAAAAGTCTTAATAGTACACCATTGACCACAGCTGCAACCTTGGCTGAGTTAATAAGAAGACCGGAATTAAATTATGAGTTGTTAGAAAGTATTGACCCGGAAAGAAAAGATTTACCTAAAGATGTAATTGAACAAATTAATATTAATATAAAATATGAAGGTTATATACTAAGACAGCAAAGACAAGTTGAGCAATTTAAGAAGATGGAAAATAAGAAAATACCTGAAGATATTGATTATAGTAAAATATCAGGATTAAGAATTGAGGCAAGACAAAAATTAGAAAAATTCAAACCTATATCTATAGGTCAAGCATCAAGGATATCGGGAGTATCCCCGGCAGATATATCTGTACTATTGGTATATATGATGCAACATAAAAGTAACAACAAAAAATAAATATTTGATTTTATAAGGGGTATAGTATATGGATTATGATAAAAAATTAGGAATTGAAGAGTTTGAGAAGGCTTTATCCGAACTTAAAATAAATCTTAGTGATTATCAGATTGAGCAGTTTATAAAGTATTATGAACTCCTTATTCATTGGAATAAGCTTATGAACCTTACATCAATTACTGATTTTATGGAAGTAATTAACAAACATTTTGTCGACAGTTTATCCATGGTTAAGGTATATAGGCCTAGTAATGAAAAAATACTAGATTTAGGTACAGGGGCAGGATTTCCTGGGGTACCTTTAAAAATAGCATTTCCAAATACTAAAGTTGTTTTAATGGATTCTCTTAATAAACGGGTTCGTTTTTTAAATGAAGTAATTAAGGAGCTAGATTTAGATAATATAATAGCTATCCATGGACGGGCTGAGGATTATGGAAGAGAAAAAGATTACCGAGAAAGCTTTGATATAAGTACTTCAAGGGCAGTAGCAAAATTATCAACCTTATCGGAATATTGTCTTCCTTTTGTAAAAAAAGAGGGATTGTTTATTGCTTATAAATCAGGTAATATTTCTGAAGAATTGGAAGAAGCTTCAAAGGCAATTAAGGTTCTTGGGGGAAAAGTTATGGAAACAAAGGAATTTACCCTGCCTTTTACAGATATAAACAGATCCTTTATAATTATTAAAAAAAATAATATAACACCAAATAAATATCCAAGAACAGCCGGTAAACCATCAAAGGAACCTTTATAAATCTATTGAAAGGAGAACTTTAAGTGGTATTTGCAAAATTAGTTTCAAATAAGGAGAGATATGATGAGGTTAGTCAAATACTTCGTGAGGTATTTGTTAATGAGTTAGAATATGATGAGAAACTTGTTTTAGATATTTCAAATCAAGAGGTTTTTCATGTAATACTATATGATGGCTTAAAAGAGGATAAAGCTATTGCAAGCGGAAGACTTGAGATTATTAATGATAGGGCTTATATAAAATGGATAGCTGTTAAAAAGACCTATAGGAATAAAAAATATGGGGATATGATACTTCGAATTTTAATTGATAAAGCTAAAAACTTATCTATTCCTAATATTTATGCTATAATTCCTAAAGCTTTAGTTGAAATATTTAAGAAAATAGGATTTGATTATCCGGTAGAAAATATGAAAGATTATATTAATTATAATGAAAAAGATATTATAATGAAATATAATAACCAAGCATTAAGTTGCTGCCATAAATAGTAAATCAAAAATAATTTAAAAAATGACTTTTTAATTATGGAAAAATATTATATTATAATAAAAAAGTATCTTATGAATTTGATATTATTTCTGCTTCATGTTAGGATAATTATGATAAAAGAATACCATATATTATTCTTTATATGAAGGAGATTTTGACAATGTATGACAGTGACATTTTTCTAGAGGATACCGATAAATTAAAGAATTTTGTTAGTGGACTAATTAAAGAATATGAGAATAATTTAAAACTAGTTAAGGATAAAAGAAAATCATATTTGAATAAATTATCTGAGAAAGAAGCTGCTAGTTTTCTATGCATATCAAATAAAGACAGCTTATTGTTTCCGACTAGTTATAAGGGTATTAATATTGAAGAATTAAAATTAGAAATTGCAGAAATAGAAGAGGATATAAATAGGCTTACACATAAAGAGGAAAGTCTAAAATATGATATTATGCAATTTAAGAGGATAAGGGCTTTTCTAGAGGAAAAAAAGCAATTATACTGTAATTCAGATCATAAATATTTAAAAATACAAGAACAAGATAGGCAGAGAATAGCCAGAGATCTTCATGATTCAACCATACAGATACTATCTAGCTTAATACATAAAATTGAATTATGTACTAGGTTAGTAGATATGGATCCTGTACGGACAAGGCTTGAACTGATAACCATGACTAATACCATAAAAGAAGTTATCGGTGAAATTAGAGAAATAATTTATAATTTAAATCCTATGTCCTTGGAGGATTTGGGTCTGATAACAACCGTTGAAAGATTTATTAATCAGTTGATGATGAATCATGATATAAAGGTTAGTTTTAATTATAATGAAGAAAAGAAAGATATATTAGGCATTGTAAATTTGTCAATATTTCGCATAATACAGGAAGCTTGTAATAATGCAATAAAACATGCAGAGGCAAAATCCATAGAGATAAATATATTTTACAATGAAAAATATATTAATATATCGGTAAAGGATGACGGCAAAGGTTTTGATACTGAGTTAAAGCAAAATATAAAGAATGACAATTATACCGGTTATGGATTATCCTTTATGAAGGAACGGGTAAATCTATTATCGGGTAAGATAAATATAGAATCAAACATAAATAAAGGAACAATTGTTACTGTTAAAGTACCTATAACGATAAGTGAAGGGGAAGAGTGATGAGCAAACCAATTAATATAATGATTGCCGATGATCATTCTATGGTCAGGGAAGGAATTAAACAGATACTAGAATTAGATGGTGATATAAAGGTAGTAGCTGAGGCTGGTAATGGGCGAGAATGTATAGAAACATTAGATGATAGTATAACAGATGTACTTTTATTGGATATTAATATGCCTAATATAAATGGTTTAAAAGTATTACAGCATTTAAGAGAAAAGAAATCAAAGATAAAAATCTTAATATTAACTATTCATAATGAGGTAGAATATCTTATTAAGGCTGTCGAATTTGGTGTAGACGGTTATGTATTAAAAGATTCTAGTTCTTCAGTTTTAAAGAAAGCTATTTTTACAGTTTTAAATGGTGATACTTATATCCAACCGGAATTAAGGCCAATATTAAAAAGGCGGATGGATGAAAAAGCATCTAATGCCAGTTTAATTGAAAATTCTCTAACCAGAAGAGAATTAGAAGTTTTAAAATTACTGGCTGAAGGATTATTCAATAAGGAGATAGCTTATACTCTTAGCATCAGTGAAAAAACCGTTAAAAATCATGTATCTAATATTTTTAGAAAAATAAATGTTTCTGATAGAACCCAGGCTGCTGTATATGCAATAAAACATAATATAGTTGATATATTCTAGTTAAGGCCACCGGATAGACCGGTGGTTTGTCTTATCTTTTTAAATTTTATCATAAATAAATCACGTACTGACTTATAAGGTTTCTACCTTATATTTTTAATAAAGTTATCGTATAAATAAATTTGTTACTTAAATAATACAGCATATATTTTTATCATATCTAATTTGGCTTTTATAAATAATTAGTATTTATATATCTTAGTATAATTCTATAAGTACCCTATCCATTAGCTTTGAACATCATTATTCTTAGCAATTCACAAAAATAAAAATATGATTTTATTTTAATACTAAACTATAGACGGGTTAAATATGAGAGGTATGAATATGTCATAATAATATAAAATTATTCATGTTTCACGTGAAACATTTTATAAAAACACATATTTTAAAATACGATCCTTTACAAATAAATTAATTATTCTTTAAATTAAAGTCTATTTTAATATTGTATGTAGATATATAATATTAATAATGTTATAATCAAAACATGATTTTCTACAAGTTTATAAATTAATTTAAATGTTTAGAAGGACGGTGTAAAAATGGGAAGGGTAATTGCAATCGCCAATCAAAAAGGAGGAGTCGGTAAAACAACAACAGCAATAAATTTATCGGCATGTCTAGCTGAAAGAGAAAAAAAAGTTTTGGCGATAGATATTGATCCTCAGGGAAATACAACAAGTGGATTAGGAATAGATAAAATTAATTTAGAAAAAACAATTTATCATATGATGATAGGTGATAGTACTTTTAATGAATGTCTGATTAATACCGAATTTGAGAACTTAGATATTTTACCTTCTAACGTAAACTTGGCAGGAGCTGAAATCGAATTAATAGGTATAGAGGATAGGGAATATATATTAAAGAGCCATATAGATAGGATAAAGGATGATTATGATTTTATTATTATTGATTGTCCCCCTTCATTAAGTACACTGACAGTTAATGCAATGACTACTGCAGATTCAATTCTGGTTCCAATTCAATGTGAATTCTATGCTTTGGAAGGATTAACTCAACTGATGCATACAATAAACTTAGTAAAAAAGAGATTAAATCCATCCTTGAAAATTGAAGGTGTTGTTTTTACTATGTTTGATGCTCGTACTAATCTTTCATTACAGGTTGTTGAAAACGTCAAAGAAAACCTTAATCATAATATCTATAAAACAATTATACCGAGAAATGTACGGTTAGCTGAAGCCCCTAGTCACGGTTTACCTATTAATATCTACGATTCAAAATCAGCAGGGGCAGATGGTTATAGGCAATTAGCTGATGAAGTGATTGAAAATGATAAATATAACTGATATTAAGATAATAGGGTAAATAAGATAATATATTAATGTAGTATAGTTTGATTTGATATTCATATAAATTTTTAATATATATACTATAATAAGAATATTGAAAAAAAATTGAACTTGTTTAAAATAATAAGGGAGGATAAAATGTCTGCTATTAGAAGAGGACTGGGAAAAGGACTAGATATTATGATACCGGCAAGGATTTCTGAATCAGAGTCATCTGGTAAAGATAATGTTTCACGTGAAACATTAGTGCCTATTCATGAGATAGAGCCTAACAAATCACAGCCACGAAAAAAATTTGATGAAGAAGCCCTTCAAGAATTAGCTGAATCCATAAAGCAATATGGAGTAATACAGCCTTTAATTGTACAAAAAAGAGATCGGTATTATGAAATTATAGCCGGTGAAAGAAGGTGGAGGGCAGCTAGGCTTGCGGGATTAAAAGAAGTTCCTGTAATTATAAAAGATTATAGTCCACAGGAAATTGTAGAAATAGCTCTAATTGAGAATATTCAAAGAGAGGATTTAAATCCTATAGAGGAAGCACATGCGTACCAAAGATTAATTCAAGAATTTAATTTGAAGCAAGAAGAAGTGGCTGAAAGAGTTTCTAAAAGTAGAACTGCCATAACAAATTCTTTGCGTTTATTAAAGCTAGACCATAGAGTCCAGCAAATGCTTATAGATAATCATATATCCAATGGACATGCCAGGGCATTATTACCTTTGGAAGATCCAAATTTACAATATGGAACAGCTTGTAGGATATATAATGAAAAATTAAGCGTAAGAGAAACTGAAAAGTTAGTCAAAAAGTTGTTAAAAGGTAATGCTGTAAAAGAGACAGCATCAACTAACGAGGATTCCTTTATATATAAAAACCTAGAGGAAAAACTAAAGAATATTATCGGTACTAAGGTTTCCATACATAGAAAAAACAAAAACAAAGGTAAGATAGAGATAGAATATTATTCTGACGAGGATTTAGAAAGAATAATGGACATGTTTTATAATCTAAAATAATAAATATTCTAAGAACTGCGGAGGAAAAAATGTACTGGTTAGAATTGGTTGAAGAAAACATTATATACATTACCATAGGCCTTGCCTGTATGCTTATAATATTATTTATTATCAATATTATTCTAATATCAAAACAAAGAAAATTAACAAAAAGATATAAAAAATTCATGCAGGGATCAAATGGTGAAAGCTTGGAAGAAATAATAAGGGAAAAGTTTACAGATATTGATATACTTAAATCAGACAGTAAGAAACTTAACCAAGAAATAGAAAAAATTAATGAAAATCTAACAATAACCTTTCAAAAAATAGGTGTTGTAAAATATGATGCTTTTAAAGAAATGGGTGGAAAATTAAGTTTTGTTATAGCCTTGCTTGATAAAAATAATGATGGTATAATTTTAAACTCTGTCCATAGTAGTAGAGAGGGTTGTTATACGTATTTAAAAGAAATAATAAAAGGAGAGTCATTCCTAGAATTATCAAAAGAGGAGAAGTCAGCATTAAACCAAGCTATAAATTATAAAACAATTATGGAATAGACGTAAAAGATGTAGTAGATTTGAAAGGAAAAAGCATGAGAATTATTTCCGTTGATTCTATAAAAGGATATGAACGTTTAGCTAAAGATATATTAAATGAGAATAATTCTGTATTAATGACAGCCGGAACAATAGTAAAAAAAGAATATATAAGCCGTTTAAAGGCATTAAATATTGAGTATATTTATGTAGAAGATGATATTAGTGAAGGTATTACTTTTGACGATAGCCTTGAGCATCAAATTGAAAAGCAATGTCTAGAGACTGTTAAAGAAATACTAAGTAAATATACATACCATTCAAATAAAGAATTAGAAGAAATTACGACAATTGCTGATGATATTATATATGATATCATGCAGAATCCAGACGTTATTTATAATTTATCTACCATTAGAAATAAAAGTGAAATGACATATTCCCATTCATTGAATGTATGTGCCCTTTCAGTAATATTAGCAATAAAGTTAAAGTTATCAAAGAAAATGATTAGGGATATAGCTATAGGTTGTCTTCTACATGATATAGGTTTTACATATATTACCATGGATTACAGTGACCTTATTATGGATAAATGCTCAGAGAAAGAACAAAAAGAAATAAAGAAGCATATTATCTATGGATATTCGGCTATAGAAAAAATGGATTGGTTATCACCTGTATCTAAAGATATTATTATAAGTCATCATGAGCGATTGGACGGTTCGGGCTATCCTTTTCATTTAAAGGGAAATAAAATCAAAATAGGAAGTAAGATAGCTGCCGTCTGTGACGAGTTTGATAGCAGGGTATATGGTAATCTGTTACCAAAAATGAAAGTACATGATGCTATTGATTTTATAGTAAGTCAGGCAGAAGTCAAGTTTGATCTTGAGGTGGTTAAGGCATTTGTCGCCTCTGTTGCTGCATACCCTATAGGTTCATTGGTTATCACAAATAAAAATGAAATTGGAATAGTGCTTAGACAAAATCCAAAATGTCCTACAAGACCTGTAATTCGTATAATACAGGATGCAAAGGGTGATAAAGTAAATACATGGATTGAGAAAGATCTAACTAAGGAATTAACTTTATTTATTACTGATACAATAATTAACTAGACTTAATTGGCAAGATAAATAAGAAGTTGGCAACTTTACAAAAAAAGGATTGTAACTGCTAAAGGTTGCATCCTTTTTTATTGAGTCTATATATCATATTTGAATAGTTGCAGGATATATATTTATTATCATAGAATCTTTCTTGCAGATTATAATAAAGTGTGATATAAATATTATCACATGCTATAGAAAGAAGTTATTTTAATGACAAATTACTATATTATATAAATATTTTTTAATGAAAAGTAGGTGAGTATATGCACAGTTATTTGAGATCAATTGGATTTAGTAATATAAATAATAGATCAGAATTAAATAAATTAATAAATTTAGTTTTAGATGATGCATCTGATAGAAAAACAATACAAATAAACTATCAAAATAGCTTAACTGAATTATCAATGAAATTCGGTCCGGATTTTGGAATAACTCTAAGGGGAGAATATGATCAAGATGATGTCTTTCATTTAGATAATTACTATCCATTTTTATATGGTTACGGATCCAATGTGAAAGAGGAAGTATCTATAAATAAAAGGGTAGATACAGAGGCTTATACGGGAATGTGTGATGACTACCGTTTAGGAGTATCATTAATATTTTACCTTCAAAATGTTGCAGAGTATTTGGAAAAACATAACAATAAAAAAGACCTGCATCAAAATGTTCCTATTACACTGTCTGCTTTATCCTTAGAAGGTAGAATATTATTACCCATAGTTAAGGATGAAATTCAGGTAAAGAACCTTAGTGCCGAAAAAATAAACAGAAGTAATCTTATAGCAGAAGCAAAAAAAGGTAACCAAGATGCTATTGATAGTCTTACCTTAGATGATATTGATACCTATGCCATGGTATCACGTAGAGCCAAGAAAGAAGATATTTATTCCATAGTGGATACCTGTTTTATTCCCTTTGGTTCTGAATCAGACAATTACAGTATTATAGCCAATATAGTGGATAGTAGATTAGTTGTTAATTCATATACCAAGGAAGAAGTTTATGATTTAGACTTAATATGTAACGATATCACCTTTCGTCTTTGTATTAATAAAGAAGACCTTCTTGGTGAGCCCTTACCGGGAAGAAGATTCAAAGGAAATATTTGGATGCAAGGAAAAATAAACTTTTAAAAATTGAAAAATAAATTACTAAGGTTCTTGACTTAAAATTAAAGAAATAGTAGAATAAACATGTTGTCTATATGTGCCTGTAGCTCAGCAGGATAGAGCGTCCGCCTCCTAAGCGGAAGGTCGTGGGTTCGAATCCCGCTAGGCACGTTAGCAATTTGTGACTGTTCCATTAGCAACTGTAAAGTAAGGCTAGTGGGCAGTTTTTTTTTCGCTTAAACACTTTACTAAATTAAAGTAAGAAAGTAAATGGTGTTTTATATAGCATCAGTGTAAAAACCAACTTAGTATAAAAAATAAAATTTTTAAATTATATAAAAATAAATATAATCTTCACTTTACTTAATCTTTACACAATCTAAACATGAATATGGTTTCTAATAAATTTAAATCATGATATTTTATTCTTGACATTAAATACATTAAATAAATTAAATGAATTTAAGGAGAGTAAAATATGAGAAAAATATTAAAGAAAAAATTAATTTTTACGGCTGTGATTTTTATAATTAGCCTTATGGGAATTTTAACCGGATGCACAAGCAATAATAATGATAAGAGCATCACTGAAGATGAGGATATAAAGCAAGAAAATAGTAAAAATCAAGATAATAACTCTAAAAATGAAATTCTAAAAGGCAGTTTAACTATGTCCGGTTCTACATCTATGGAGAAACTGGCAAATATCGCATCAGAAGCCTTTATGATTAAGTACCCCAATGTTTTAGTATCTGCCGAGTTTGTAGGATCTAGTGCCGGTGTCGAACAGGTACTTACAGGAGCAGTTGATATAGGAAATGCCTCTAGAAGCCTTAAGGACAGTGAAAAAGCATCAGGAGCCGTGGAAAATATTGTGGCCATAGATGGTATTGCTGTTATTGTGGATAAAAGTAACGGGGTAAGTAATTTATCAAAAAAACAGTTGATTGATATTTATACCGGAGTAATTAACAATTGGAGTGAAGTAGGGGGTAAAAACCAACCTATTGTTGTAATCGGAAGAGAAGCCGGTTCCGGAACCAGAGGAGCTTTTGAAGAAATTCTTGAGATTGAAGATAAATGTAAGTATTCAAATGAAATTAACAGTACCGGTGGTGTTATGGCTAAGGTTTCATCTATACCGGGAGCAATTGGATATGTATCTATTGATATTATAGATGACTCGGTAAATGTGCTTGCCATAGAAGGGGTAGAAGCAAGTGCAGAAAATATTAAAGGGGGTAATTACTTATTAAGCCGTCCCTTTGTAATGGCTACTAAGGGTGAAATATCTAAGCAAAATGAAATTATACAGGAATTCTTTAGTTTCTTAGCATCAGAGGAAGGTAAAAAATTAATTGAAAGTGTAGGGCTAATACCTGCAGAGTAATTTTACTACAGTAAGGAGTTCTTATGAATAAGATAAATTTTTCTATCTATGGAAATAGTAAATCAAAAAGGACTGTTGAAAAAGCAGCAAGTATAATATTTACTGTCTGTGGTTTTATTGCTGTTATTGCTGTGTTTTCAATTAGCTTATATATGATAATCAGTGGAACACCGGCTATTTTTGAAGTAGGTTTAAAAGAAATATTATTTGGAACAGTATGGAGACCCGGTGGTTTAGAACCTTCATACGGTATATTATATGTTATCTTAACATCAATTGTAGGTACATTTTTAGCAATACTTATAGGAGTTCCTATAGGTGTTATGACTGCTATTTTTTTGGCAGAAACGGCTCCAAAGCCACTGGCTGCTATTGTAAAGCCGGCAGTGGAATTGCTGGCCGGAATACCATCGGTTGTATATGGATTATTAGGTATTTTGATATTAAATCCCCTAATGTATAAGCTGGAGATAATTTTATTTGCTAATTCACCAGATTATCAGTTTACAGGGGGATCTAACCTAATGTCGGCAGTTATTGTGTTGGCTATTATGATATTGCCCACGGTTATTAATATTAGTGAATCAGCTATAAGGGCCGTTCCTAAACATTATAAGAGTGCATCATATGCATTGGGGGCAACCAAGATTCAGACAATTTTTAGGGTTATACTTCCGGCAGCAAAATCAGGTATTGTAACTGCTATTGTTCTTGGTGTAGGGCGAGCTATAGGAGAAGCCATGGCTATCAGCTTGGTTGCCGGAAACGGTGCAAATTTTCCCCTTCCCTTTAATTCGGTACGTTTTCTTACAACAGCAGTAGTATCAGAAATGTCTTATGCCGCAGATACTCACAAACGGGTTTTATTTACCATAGGACTGATTTTATTTACTTTTATTATTATTATAAATCTGGTGTTAAATAAGGTAATGAAGGGGGGAGTAAAAAATGCAAAATAATAGTTTATATCAGAAAAAAAGTAGACCCTTGAATATCTTTATTCACCTTATTATATATATTTGTGCTTCATTATCAATTATTCTTTTAATAGGAATTGTAGCTTATGTGGGGTATAGAGGTATTTCTACAGTAAGTTGGGAATTTTTAACCAAAGAACCCAGTGCCATAAATAAAACAGTAGGAATTGCCGGAAACATAGTAAATACCCTATATATAATTATTATTACCCTAGCTATAGCCATACCTTTTGGTGTGGGGTCGGCTATATATCTAAATGAATACGCCAAGCCCGGAAAGTTGGTGAGGCTAATTGAATTTACTACAGAAACCTTATCGGGAATTCCTTCTATTGTCTTTGGTTTGTTTGGATATGTGTTTTTCGGAACAAGTTTAAAATTAGGCTATTCTATACTGACCGGATCCTTAACCCTGACTTTAATAATACTTCCCCTTATTACAAGAAATACACAAGAAGCTCTTAAAGCAGTTCCTGAAAGCTACAGAAGCGGAGCCTTAGGCATAGGGGCAACAAAATGGTATATGATTAGGACCATATTACTTCCATCGGCTATGCCAGGCATTATAACCGGTATAATTTTGTCTATCGGAAGAATAGTAGGGGAATCAGCAGCCTTATTATTTACTGCCGGAAGCGGATATTTGCTACCTAAGTTTGGTAGCTATGGAGAAGGCTTGATTAACAAAGTATTTCAGCCCGGAGGAACTCTTACTATAGAGTTATATTTAAGTATGGAGAAGGCAAAGTATGATACGGCCTTTGGAATAGCTTTTGTACTCTTAATAATTGTATTAGGAATAAATTTGTTGACTAAATACCTGTCTAACAAGCTTAATGTGGATAAATAGTTAAAATCTTTATATCAGTGGATAAATGGAGGATAGTATCTTGAAAGATAAGATTAGTACAAAAAATTTAAATTTATATTATGGAACAAATCATGCCTTAAAAGACATTAATATAAATATTAAGGAGAAGGCAATTACTGCATTTATAGGTCCTTCCGGATGTGGAAAATCCACATTCCTTAGAACATTAAATAGAATGAATGATTTAATACCGGAAGTATCAATTAGAGGAGAAGTTAATTTAGATGGAGAGAATATATATGACCCTAGGGTAGATACAACCTTGCTTCGTAAGAAGGTTGGTATGGTTTTTCAACAACCGAATCCTTTTCCCATGTCTATATACGATAATATAGCCTATGGACCTAGGATTCATGGTATAAAGGATAAGTCAAAGCTTGATGAAATAGTTGAAAAAAGCCTTATAGGAGCGGCACTGTTTGATGAAGTAAAGGATAGACTAAAAAAATCTGCCTTAGGTTTATCAGGAGGTCAGCAGCAAAGGCTTTGTATAGCAAGGGCTTTAGCAGTAGAACCGGAAGTACTATTAATGGATGAACCTACATCTGCATTAGACCCCATTTCTACCCTTAAGATAGAGGATTTAATGTCAGAACTTAAAGAAAAATATACAGTAGTAATTGTAACCCACAATATGCAGCAAGCAGCCCGTATTTCTGACTATACAGCCTTTTTCCTTGTAGGTGAAGTTATAGAATTTACCAATACCGATACTTTATTTACAAGACCTCAAGATAAGAGGACAGAAGACTATATAACCGGTAGATTTGGCTAGTAAGTAGTTTGACTTTAACTGATATTTATTTATAATTAAAATAAAGGAGTATACTATGAGTGCAAGAATTAGTTTTGAAGCTGAATTAAAATTGTTAAAAAAAGATTTATTTGAAATGGCTAGATTAATAGAAAAGGCAATCGAAAATATTATGATTGCTTTTGAAACTCAAGATGAAGAATTAGCAAAAGAAATTATACAGGGAGACAGAATAGTTAATGATATAGAAAAGGCAATCGAAGCTAGATGCCTGTCCTTGATTGTGAAGCAGCAACCGGTTGCCGGTGATTTAAGGATGGTAACTACTGCCCTAAAGGTTGTGACAGATATGGAACGTATAGGAGATCATGCGGCGGATATAGCTGAATTAATAATTCGTGAAAAGAGAGAGCATATATATGATTTAGTAAAATATATTCCTGATATGGGTCAGGCAACAAAGGCCATGGTTCTTGATGCTGTAGAGGCATTTACAGGAAAGAACTTAGATATGGCCAGGGAAATAATAAAAAGAGATGATATTGTTGATGACTTATTTGATAAGGTTAAGCTTGAAGTAGCAAATATATTGAGAGAAACCACGGAACATGTAGATCAATGTGTTGATATATTAATGATAGCTAAATATTTTGAGCGTATAGGAGACCATGCGGTAAATATATGCGAATGGACAGAATTTCGCGAGACAGGTTCTGTTAATAATATAAGAATATTATAATTTCGTATGTGTAGACCTACAATTTGGAGGTTGATATGGGATATATTTATGTTATAGAAGACGATGAAAGCATCCGTGAACTTATTAGAATTGCACTAGAGGGCTATGGCTATAATATAAAAGCTTACGAGGCGGCAGAGGCAGCCATTGAAAATATGAAGAATGAAAAACCTGATTTGGCTATTTTTGATATTATGCTTCCGGGTATGGACGGATTATCAGCTATAAAACTTATTCGTAAGGATCCTGTCCTTAAAGACATTCCTATTATTTGTTTGACGGCAAAAGATAAAGAACTAGATAAGGTGGCGGGACTTGATGTTGGTGCAGACGATTATATTACTAAACCTTTTGGAGTTTTAGAATTGGCTGCAAGGATTAGATCCTTACTACGCAGAATAGATAAAGAAGATGAAAAGGAAATGACAGCCGGTAAACTTACTATAAATTTATTAACACGGGAAGTTTTTATAGATGGAAAATCAATAGATTTGACATTTAAAGAATATGAGGTCTTACTGTATTTGCTTGAAAACAGTTCTAGGGTTGTTTCAAGGGATGAGATGCTAAATCAAATTTGGGGATATGAATATGACGTAGAATCTAGAACACTTGATATACATATTCGTACCCTTAGGCAAAAATTAGGATCTTACGGAGCTGAATATATAAAGACTGTACGGGGCGTAGGATATCGTTTTATGAAAAATCAATAATTGGTGAAATATGAAACGAGCGATATTTAAAAACTTTATAATTATAATATCACTGGCGCTTTTACTTAGCGGCAGTATTTTCAGTACCCTTATAAGTAATATTTTATTAGGAAAAACCCGGGAGAACATGATTGATTTACTTCAGATTATAGATCAATCCCTTGATTACAGTGAAGATATAAAAAGTCAAATAGATAATTTATTGGCGATAAATCAACGTAATAAATCAAGAATTACTGTGATGGATATTATGGGCAATGTAGTGGCTGATAGTGATATTAGTGATTACAATAATATAGATAATCATTTAAATAGAGAAGAAATTCAGGAAGCTTTAAAAGCAGGAATAGGTTATGCCAAAAGAAAATCTAATACCTTAGGTATACCTATGCTTTATGTATCTTATCTTTCAAGACAAGGAAATTATATACTTCGAATATCCATGCCATATTCCGGTCTGATAAACTATATGGTTTATCTCCTTCCGGCAATTTTACTAAGCTTAGGTATATCCCTAATAGTTTCAATTATATTAGGAAATCGATTCTCCCGTTCTATAACTAAGCCTCTCTATGAAATTTCAGAAGAGTTATTAAAAATTAATGAAGATAATTCAAACCTCTCTTTTAGGAATTATGAATATTATGAGTTAAATCTGATTGCTAATACCACTAAGCAAATGGCAGATGCTATAAGGGAATCTATGAAGAAAATTGAATTTGAAAAAATGGTTCGTCAAGAGTTTTTTGCAAATGTATCCCATGAATTAAAAACTCCTATTACTTCTATAAGAGGATATATTGAACTATTGGAAAATGGCATGGCAACTGATGAGAAGATGAAAAAAGAGTTTATGGCTAGAATCAAAAAGGAATCCCAAAACATGGCCAATTTAATAAATGATATTTTAATGATATCACGTTTAGAAACTAAGGAAGCTGAGGTTATTATTTCAGAGGTAAGAATATGTCCTATAGTAAATGACCTTATTGCTTCTTTAAAGCCCTTAGCATCAGAGAATAATATTTCCATAGATATTAACTGCAAGCCTATTATTTTAAAAGCTAACGAGGGACAGATAAAAGAACTTTTTAATAATTTAATAGTAAATGCCATAAAGTACAACAAACCAGGGGGTAAAGTTAATATTACTGTAAGCAAAGAGGGCAATGATGCTATATTTATTGTGGAAGATACCGGTGTTGGCATACCTGAGGAATCAAAAGCCAGGGTATTCGAAAGGTTTTACAGGGTAGATAAAGGTAGAAGTAAAAAAATAGGTGGAACAGGACTTGGATTATCTATTGTAAAGCATATAGTTAATTACTATAACGGATCTATAAAGCTAGAAAGTGAACTGGGAAGAGGTTCTAAGTTCACTATAAGAATCCCCCTAAATTAATATATTTTCTAATTTTGACGATATATTAAGTATATAGTAATTCTAAAACACAATAATGGAGTGCATAATGAAAGAAAAACGCAGTGTTATCTTATATGGTTTAAGCTTTATTATAGCTATACTTGGAGAGGCTTATCTTCTTAATGTAGGAGATCCCCATATATTTAGTATAGTGGGAATAGGGATTGTGGTTATACTTACAGGCTATCTGTGGTTAGAGTCAATTTGGGAGTATAGGGCAAGTAATATTAATAAATTCAGGTATTTATGGGAGATAAGCAAGGAGGAAGAGGCTAAGAAGGAAGATGCTAGATATAGAGAGATTATAAACCTTCAAAAAGCAACTTATACAGCAATTAAAAAAAGTCAGTTAAAAATGCAAGAAGAAATGACGGAATTATCTAAAAAAATGGATCAACTCATTTTACTTCAGAAGGAAATCTTAAATAGTAATGAAAAGGAAAAAGACGAATAGGAATTTATATAACTATGAATCCCATTCGTCTTTTCCTATATTATAAATCTAGATAAGAATCATTTGAATAATATCTTCTACGATTGGCACGTTTTCTTAAATAAGCCCTGCGCCGTTTAATCCGAGGCCTTTCAACAAAGATAAAATATAGTCCCACAATTAAAACAAATAAACCAACAATTACCCCTATAATAATAGGCCGTAAACTTCCTTCTGATGTTTCTAATGTGGGCTCATTATCAGATGAAGGTTGAGCCGGTTCATTAATTAAAAGACTAGTATGAGCTAAAGTAGGAGTCTTTATATTATCAAATAAAATATCAGCACCACCTACATACATTCCGTCATAAGTATAAGAAATTCTTCCGATAATATTACGACCTTCTTTTAATTGAATATCAGGATGAAAGGTGACCTCTTTTTTTGCATCCTCAAAAGAAGCTGTGTTAGGTAGAATGAGGTATCCCTTTTTATCGGTTTTAACCAATGAATTAGAGTAATCCAAGATGGAATTATATCTGGTAAAGAAGGGGGATTCTTTTAAGGTTTCATGATTTTCTAATTCATTAATCGAATAAATTGAAAAATTATCAAATCCAAAATCCAGTAACTTGGTGGTGTCTTCATATTGATGGTTATTGGTATCATCCTTTAATACTACACATATAAGCTCCAAATCACCCCTTTTTGCAACAGTAACAAGGGTAAATCTAGCCTTATTTGTGTAACCGGTTTTTCCTCCAATAGTCCCCTCGTAATTAAATTTATGATCATTTTTTACTATAAACTTGTGATGATTTCTAAGGTATCTTGTTTCCTTCTGCTTATTAGTAGGAGGAATCTGATATGTCCTTGTTGAAGTAATTTTTCTAAATGTTTCATTTTTCATAGCTTCCCTTGTAATTAAAGCCATATCATATGCTGTTGTATAATGATTATCATCAGGAAGACCATGGGGATTTGTAAAATTTGTATTTAAGCAACCTATGCTTTTTGCTCTTTCATTCATCATTTCTACAAAGGTACTTATACTTCCGGCAACGTGTTCTGCTGCGGCATAGGTAACTTCATTTGCAGATTCTAGTAATATGCCATATAAACATTGTTGAATAGTCAGCTGCTCGCCTACATCAATTCCTATACGGCTGCTGTCTAGATCCACTTTAAATACAGCATCATGGGAGAAGGTTACTACTTCCCCGGGAGATGAGTTTTCAATAATTAACAAAGAGGATAAAATCTTAGTGATGCTAGCCGGATAATATACATTATTAATGTTTTTTTCATACAAAATTAATCCTGTTGAAGCCTCCATAACTATAGCTGCTTCTGCAAATACACTGGGGCCTTTAGGCCAGGGCTTTGTTTTTTCATCGGCAGAAACAGAAACAGAAAAACATGAAAAGCTTATACAGATAATGCATAAAATAGATAGGATTAGCTTCTTCATATAAACCTCCGTAATTAATTAGCCTTAAAAGTAAATGCCTTATCTGATAAAATTCATCCAAGACCTAGGATAAGCCGTAGGTGAAGGTAGAATGTTCTTTGTTTCTTCTTTCATTTTAATAACCCAGCTCATATTTTTCCCTAAATTTTTTAAGATGGATACTCCCTCAAGGTCTTCTAAAATTTCACCCGGTTTAGCACCATGAATCACATTCCAATAGTAGGATGAAACAACCAGCATTTCAGAAATAAAAAAGTAATTATTAAGCTGATCAAAAGTAGGAATACCTCCGCTACGTCTACAAACTGTTAGGGATGCTCCTATTTTATGACGCATTTTTCCGTGGCTTGCATAAAACAATCTATCTAAAAAGCACTTCATGGAACCGGAAATGCCACAATAATATACCGGGCTAGCAAGCAGGATTCCATCAGCTTCATATATTTCATTTACCATACTTGTTATTATATCATCATTATGGATACAATATCCCTCATTACATCGGCCACAACAAATACAGCCTTTAACATTCATTTTACCTATTTGTAAAATTTTTGTATCTATTTTTTCATTTTCAAGTTCGTCACATACTATTTTTAAAGCCTGATATGTATTGCCAGAAGGCCTGGGACTTCCGTTTAACGCAATAACTTTCATGTATAATCTCCTTTCATTAATGTCTACCGCTACAAGTATACTATAAAATAATTCTTTTTAAAATAGTCTAACTAACTTATAAATTAATTAATTTATAAGAAATAGAAGCAATGATTGACGTATTATATATTTGTATTTATAATCAAAGCAGTCTGATAAAGCATATAAAAGATAGGAGCATAAGTATGAGGTTAAGAAATATAAAAGGAGCTAGGGAAGCTATAGCTAATGATAAGTATGTAATTAATGAACCGGAAAAATTAAAGGGTAACTGGAAAAGTTTATTTGAAGGTGATAATCCTATACATCTTGAGATAGGCTCAGGAAAAGGTCAATTTCTTACAAATATAGCATCTTTAAATCCTAATATTAATTATATAGGAATTGAAAAATACTCCAGTGTCCTATATAGGGCATTGGAAAAAAGAAGAGAAGTAGAGCTTAGTAACCTGTATTTTATACGCTATGATGCCCAGTATATAACAAGTGTTTTTGCAGAAAATGAAATATCCCGAATTTATTTGAATTTTTCTGATCCATGGCCTAAAGACCGTCATGCAAAGAGACGCTTAACTTCAAGGCAGTTTTTAGCTAAGTATGAACAATGTCTAAAAAAGGGTGGACAAGTGATATTTAAAACAGATAATCTTATGTTATTTGATTTTTCTTTAGAAGAAGCAGAGGCGGCAGGTTGGAAGATTGAAAGTATCACCTATGATCTTCATAACAGTGAATTTGTAAAAGATAATATTATGACAGAATATGAAGAAAGGTTTGTTTCGGAAGGAAAACCTATCCATATGATGAAAATATATAAGTAATAATTTGCATCATTTTATCATAATAAGCATATTATGATAATAAAGAATAGGGATTATTAAGTATTATGAAGAAAAAATTGAAGTATAAAATAGCTAAAATAACAGGTAGCAATTATAAACTAAATAAAAAAGTCATGCAGCTTAAACGATCTTGGGATGAAGTAGAAGCCATGTTAAACGGAGCAGTAAAAAAGAAAAAAAAGTAGAATTATATATAAAAAGTTGACTTTTTGTATATTATCCCATAATATTAAGTCACATAATATTCTTTACATGATGGAATACTATACAATAACTTTGTATTACAATTCCAATTAGAATGGAGGAAAAGATGACTTTTAAATTTACAGATGCAAACTTTCAAAAAGAAGCTTTAGAAGCGGACAAGCTGGTTTTAGTAGATTTCTATGCAGATTGGTGTGGACCATGTAAGATGATGTCTCCTATCATAGATGAACTGGCAGAAGAATATAAAGATACTGTTAAAATCGGCAAATTAAATACAGATGATAATCCTGAGACAACAAGACAGTATCGTGTAATGTCAATTCCCACTATGATAATTATTAAGAATGGGGAAGTAGTAGATAACTTAGTGGGAGTTGTGTCAAAGAGTGCATTAAAAGAAAAACTTGACGCACATAAATAATATTTTAAATTAAAAATTAGGACAGGATAATATGGAAAATCCTGTCCTAATTTTCCGTATAAAATATTGATTAAAATTTATTATAAAAAAATAAAAAAAGTACTTGCAAAAATTCTAATCATGGCTTATAATAACACTTGCGTTTAAAAAATATGCACCTCTAGCTCAGTTGGTAGAGCACCTGACTCTTAATCAGGGTGTCCAGGGTTCGAGTCCCTGGAGGTGCAGTCTAAAGGTCCTAATTTGCAGACGTAAGAGCTGTGGGTTGGGGCTTTTTTGTTTTATAAAATATAAATTTAATTTAAAATTTATAAAATATTATTAAACTTAATGATATCATACTGTGAATTAATTATTAGCCATAATTGAGCATTAAAGACAGTTATATTCCAAACGCTTATTCCATATAAGCTATAATCAAAAACAAGATTTAATAAAGCACTAATACTCCTAGCATCAATAAACCATACAATATGTTCTGTCTGTAATTGACCATCTTTAGAAGTATAAAGAAAAAACGGTGTCTGAGATATTTCATCAAACTGAATTGCTATATTTTCATTTCGTGCCAGGGCAACGGCACTATCATAAGTCAGGGAGTAAACCCTAGAAATACCGGCACGATAAGGAAGTTCCCAATTATATCCTATGGTGGCCAAACCTATACTTATCTTAGTAGAGGGGATAGATCCTTTAATATAATTTAAAAAAGTCTCCATACCATATACAGAACTTATAGGTGACGGTGGATTAGGATTTATTGCCCATTCGTAGCTGGTAAATATAAGACTATCCGGTACTTCACCCATATGAGAATAATCAATTTTTAAAAAATCTATATCTTTTCCGGTCTGGATTATATGAGGATTAATAGTGGCAAAAGCTAAATAACCTTCATTTTTTAATGCATTTACGATTTTTTTACAGGCATTTTCTATATAAGGTAGATTTTCAGGGTTAACTAATTCGAAACTAAAGTTAATACCATAATAGCCTTTGTTTTTAAGAGTTGTAAGAATATTTTCAATAAGCCTATCCTGACTTTCTTCATTTAGCAATAGCTTATATACTGTTTCTATATTATCTTTTCCCTGAAGAGTTAAAGTGGTTATAAACATAAGTGGAATAACATTGTAATTTTTTGCTGTTTTAATAAATTCAGTATCATCATAATATGAAATTAAGTCACCTTGATCAGTTACGGTATAATTAATAACAGAAATATAAGTTAGGTAGGGCAAGGTTCTTTTAAGGGTGGCATCAGTAACAAATGGAATAACAATACCATGAGTAGTAAGTGAACCTTTCTTTTTAAAGCTTATTACTAATTTATCTCCGGGATAAAGGTATTTTCTATCGGCCAGATATGGATTGTTTTGCAATAATTGCATTACAGAAACATTGAAAGAATTAGTAATACCATATAAGCTGTCCCCTTCTTTAACGGTATATATAATTTCAGGATAGGTGATAACAATACACTGGCCTACAACTAAATTCTCAGGAAAGTCTAGTCCATTATTTTGTATTAAATCATTTTCTGAAACCCCATAAAACTTGGCTATTGATTGTATGGTTTCCCCGGGCTTTACAACATGTATAATCATAATAAACCTCAAAAATCATTATATAATTAATATATGTATTTATAGTTGATTATTTACAAAAATAAATATAGGGATATTTATATAAGGAAAAATGTTTTGTTGACAAACATGTACATTCCGTTAATAATTATATTTAATTATAGATTAATTTAAATAGAAGGTGATAATATGGTGTTCTTCTTTAGAATATTTCCATATATGTTTTCTTTAGGCTTCATATTAGTATTTGGAATTATTTTTGTAACCATAATAAGAGGTATAGGTCAGTGGAATAAAAATAACCATTCTCCTATACTTACTGTGGAGGCTAAGGTTGTAACAAAGAGAATGGCTGTATCAGATCATATTCATCATTATGGTGAAGGTGGTATGCAGCAACATTATACTTCTTCTAGCACTTATTATGTTACCTTTCAGGTGGAAAGTGGAGATAGGATGGAGTTTGTTGTGCCCAGTAGAGAATATGGAATGCTTGTAGAAGGGGATATGGGAAGACTTACTTTTCAGGGAAGCAGGTATAAAAGCTTCCAGAGAATTTAAAAACAGACTTAAATTTTTGCTTAAAATACATACTTAATAGGGAGATTAACATGTCAATATATTATGCTAAGAAACTTTTAAACAATTCAAATAACACCTGCGTAGCTGTAAAGGGTAACCAGGTTTATGAATCAAATCTTAAAGGTATTTTACCTATTATAACCAAGCTTAAAGAAAATCCTTTGTTTTTTCAGGAGGCAGATGTAGCAGATCTTGTAATAGGTAAGGCCGCAGCACTACTTCTAATATATGGAAAAGTAGGAAGCATTTATGCCCGGCTAATTAGTGAGCATGCTATTAAAGTGCTTGATAAATATCAGATACCATATGAATATGAAAAAAAAGTACCTTTTATCATGAATCGAAATAAAAGCGGAATGTGTCCTATGGAAGAGACTGTTTTATCTATTGATAATTCGGAGCAGGCATATAACATGCTGCTTGAAAAAATATCTTAAGAATTTTTCTTATTTGAATCATGGTTGATTTTAGGTATGGGCATACGAAATAAGATATGAGATAGGGGCTTTAGTTTAAGGGGTATTAATGGCCAAGTATAAGCTTTGCCATACTTAAAGGACCTACAGCTGCAAATTATAATAAATATTATAATAAGAGCCCCGACAAAGCCCCATATGCCAATAAGACCTGTCATTATTAACAAAAAGAGCCTAAATATACGTATAGCCAAAGCAAATTCTAAGCTGGGTGTAGCAAAGGTACCGATACCGGCTATGGCCATATACAAAACTGTTTCCGGGACAAAAATACCGACTTTAACAGCCAAATCACTTAGTATTAAACCGCCGATAATACCTAAGGAAGTATTTAGGGCACTGGGTGTATGAATTGAAGATATTCTAAGAATATCTAGGCCGAATTCCAATAATAAAAGTTGGATTGTTAAAGGAATGGTAAACTCATCCTTAGGTCCTATAAATTGCAGGAAATTGGGTAATAACTCTTTATTTTCAACTAATAATAGCCATAGGGGTGGAAGGAGAAAAGCTGAAAGCATTCCTAAAAATCGTATCCAGCGATAATATGTTCCTACCATTATATTCTGATAATAGTCCTCAGCATGTTGAGTAAAATGAAACATGGTAACGGGAAGGAGCATAATACTTGGAGAGGTATCTACTATAATGGCAATATGGCCTTCTAGTAAGTGGGCTGCCACTACGTCAGGGCGTTCTGTAAATTTTACTTGTGGCAGGGGATTATACCAATGTTTTTTTATTAATAATTCTTCTAGGGTCTTTTCTGCCATTACAAGGGCTCCCACATCTATCTTATTTATTTTATCTTGAACCTCCTTTAGAAGTTGTTTATCAACCAAATCATCTAAGTAGGCAATGACCACATCTGTTTTTGATCGTTTTCCCACTGATGTAATTTCAAAGATAAGGTTTGGGTCCCTAAGCCTTCTTCTTATTAGGGCAGTGTTAAATATAATTGTTTCTACTAATCCATCCCTAGAACCTCTGCTAACTTTCTCTAGCTCCGGCTCCTGGGGACTGCGAACAGGATATTCCCTAGCATCAATTAAAATGCCCTCATCTACTCCGTCTACTATAAGAGCAAGGGCTCCGGATAAAACCATGGTACTCATTTGCTCAAAATCTGTAAATCGTTCTACTTCTATATAACCGATTCTCTTTTTTATTAAAGTTTCTATTATATCATTGGAAATTTTATTTTCGGGCAGGGACTGTAAAATGTCTAGAATCCAAAGCATAATATCATCCTTCGCAAAGCCATCGATAAAAAGCAGATATGCGTCTATGCTTTGCCCTATGATAAGTTCTCTCCCTATAAGATCAAAGCTTTTTTTAATTGGCAGATAATTTTTTATTATACTCTTATTTTGATTTATGTCTGATGATAACTTAGGATTCCTATTCATTTTGACCCTCCGATAAAAAGATTTGTTTGCAATATTAGGATTTCCTAATAATTCTTTTTAATTCACATAATAAAGGGCCATGAAGTTTACAAAAATGTTAACTAACAGTTAATTGTTAATTAATTTGTTGTTTTTTATGAATAGATGTTATATATTAAGATAAACAAGTAATTTTTAGTACTTTTTAACTAGCTATTACATACCTTAGGTTATAAGGAGAATGACAAGTGTTTTTCAACGGAAGAAAAACAATAGGCGTTTTTATTTCACAAGTTAATGGGGAATTTCAAGAGGGCCTGTGTAGGGGGATATCAATCCGTGCTCAGGCACTAAATTATAATGTTGCTTTTTTTACCAATTTTGGAGGTTATGGTGAACATAAGTATGATCAAGGAGAACGAAAAATAGCGGATTTACCCCATTATGAGGATTTGGATGGTATAATAATAGTTCCTGATACTATGCATGTATATGGCTTAGAGGAGAAAATTAGAGATAATATCAGAACAAGAAGTAATTGCCCTGTAGTTAGTATAAGAAGAAAAATTGACGAGTATTATAATGTTTTGGTTGACGATGATAATATATTAGAGGAAATTATAAGACATTTTATAGAAGAACATGGATTTACAAAACTTAATTTTTTAGCAGGGGCCAGAGATAATCCCGAGTCGGAAAAAAGATTAAATTGTTATAAAAGGATATTATCAGAATATAAAATACCTATAGAGGAAGAAAGAATTTATTATGGTGACTTTTGGAAGAAAAAAGGTGAATATGCAGTTGAAAAATGGTTAAGTTCTTCTCTTCCTTTACCACAGGCAATTATTTGTGCCAATGATTTTATGGCAATCACTGTAGCAAGTGCATTAGAAGAAAGAGGAATTACCATTCCAAAAGATATGGCTATATCAGGCTGTGATGATGTGGACGATGCTGCTGAATATAGTCCCTCTCTGACTACAGTTCAAATTCCTATTGTCCAGATGGGGATGGAGGCTGTTGATAAAATTAATCGTATCAACAGAGGGGAAGAAGAAAAGAAAAACACCTATGTAAAGACAAAAACCATTATTAGGGAATCTTGCGGTTGTAAAAATAATAGTAAAAATGAAAAAAGAGAACTGAATAAGCGTTACTTTCACAAAACGGAAACTTTACTTCGAGAAGTGTCTAGAAATGCCTATATGTCAGCAGACCTGGCTGGCATAACAAAATTAGATGAAGTAAATGAAAGGTTATTTTATTATGTATACGAGAACACAGGTTTTACTGATTTTTATATGTGTTTGTATACAGACTGGCAAAACATTGGTGAAGAAGGAAAACTTAGCTATAGTCCTGATGATGAAATGATTATGGAGGTGGGTATAAAAAATCGCAAAGGTTATGGAAAAATACGCTTTCCAAGAAGAAACCTGATTCCACCCCAATTTGTTGACGATAAGCCATTAATATATTATTTTGCTATTTTACATCATCAATCAATAGACTTTGGCTATATAGCAATTGCCTTTGAAAAGATACAAACTTATATGAACACATTTCAAGCATGGATGATTAATGTCAGCAATGCTTTAGAAAATGTTAGAATACATAATGAATTAAATCGGCTTATTTTTAAATTGGAGGATATGTATCTTAGGGATGAATTAACCGGTCTTTATAACAGAAGGGGCCTTGAGAATCTGGGAGATAATTATTTAAAACAGGCCGTAGAAAAAAATGTTAAACTAATGATTCTAACTGCTGATTTAGACAAACTGAAGATGATTAATGATAATTATGGCCATGCAGGAGGAGATATAGCCTTAAAGGCTGTTGCTGATGCTATGTTGTGGGCATCAGATGATGATGAGATTTGTGTACGTTTTGGTGGAGATGAATTTGTAGTTATCGGTATAGGATATGATGAAAAAAAGGCAAATCGTTTTATAAAAAGGTTTAATAAAAGATTAGAAAATTTTAATAAAAGAAAAAATAATAAATTTAATGTAAATGTAAGCTATGGATGGAGTCTGATAGCTCCCAATGAAAATACAACTGTTGAGGAATGCCTGGTTGAAGCAGACAAAAAAATGTATCAACAGAAGAATGAAAAGAAATCCTTACGGAAAAAGGCAAATAATGACATTAACTAAATTGGACAAAGCCTCAACCAGATATTATAATAGTAGGGTTGGGGCTTCCTTGCAATTATTAATATTTACAAATAAGATAAAAATATAGTACTATAGTTGTGAAAGTGACAAATTAAGAAAGGGCCTAAATATGTCTAAAATATATATTATCATGGGAAAAAGCGCATCAGGCAAGGATACTATATATAAAAAGCTCTTAGAGCATAAGCAGTTAAATTTAAAAACTGTGGTTACCTATACCACAAGGCCAATCAGAGTATCTGAAACAGACGGAATAGAATATTTCTTTGTTGATGAAGCAAAACTTAATGAACTTAAAAAACAAAACAAGGTTATAGAACATAGAACATATAATACTGTTCATGGTCCCTGGCATTATTTTACGGTATACGATGGCCAAATTGATATAGAAAAGTATGATTATCTTATGTTGGGAACCTTGGACAGTTACGGACAAATCAGAGACTATTTTGGCCATGATAAGGTTATACCTATTTATATAGAAGTAGATGACGGTATACGGCTTATGAGGGCTGTAAGTAGAGAAATGAAACAGGATTGCCCAAGCTATGCAGAATTATGTAGAAGATTTCTGGCAGATAATGAGGATTTTTCAGAAGAAAACATAGCAAAGTATGGGATAAGAAAAAAATATCAGAATATAGATATTGATAAATGTATTCAGGAAATTATAAATGACATAAAAAATTACAAGAATTAGAAAAAACACTTTAAAGTGTGATTAAATATGATATACTAATCATGTACTAATCTGTTAATTTTTATAGTAAGGAGAAATCCTATGGATATTAAGGTAAATCAATTACAACAGGTGAATCAAGCTATTAACAAGCCTCCACTTTCCCAGTCGGATGGTTCTTTTAAATTCACCTTAATCTCCCATATTGAGGATCAAAATCTCCAAGCCAGATTAAATTTTATGCTGGAAGAAATATCGGCACAAGGCAAAAAATTAGGCAAGCATATGGATGTACGAGATATGAAGCATTATAGAGCCTTAATAAGAGATTTTATGAATGAAATTGTAAGTAGATCCCATAAGTTTACCCGTGAAAATTTTCTTGACAGAAAAGGTAGACATAGGGTTTACACTATGATCAAATTGGTTAACAAAGAACTGGACGAGCTTGCAATGGAGCTGATTAAAGATGAAAAGGATCATATTGTAATTTTAAATAAGATTGATGAAATCAGAGGACTTTTAATAGATATAATAACCTAAAAAATATGAGGTGGTTAGATGTATGATTTTTCCCAAATCATAGGGCATGCCAGTATAATTAATCATTTGCAAAACGCTATTTTATCAGGTAAGGTTTCCCACGCTTATATTTTTCATGGAGAAGAAGGTATGGGTAAGAAAACCCTTGCCACAGCTTTTGCAAAAACTCTGCAATGTATAGAGGGAAATATCAATTCCTGTAACAAGTGTAAGTCTTGTATACAAACGGATAGTGGGAATAATCCCGATATTTTGTGGATAACCCATGAGAAATCCAGCATAGGTGTGGATGATATCCGTAGACAAATCAATGGGGATATTCAGGTAAAACCATATCAAAGTCCTTATAAGATATATATAATTGATTCTGCAGATAAAATGACTGAAAATGCTCAAAATGCATTATTAAAGACTATTGAAGAACCTCCGGAGTATGCAGTTATTATACTACTGGCCAGCAATATACATCATCTTTTACCCACCATTTTATCACGATGTGTTTTATTAAATTTAAAGCCGGTTAATAAGCAATTAATTAAGGAATTTTTAATGGATAAGTGTAAGATACCGGATTATAAAGCAGAAATTTCAGCTAATTTTTCAGGAGGAAATGTTGGAAAGGCCATAAAATACGGATCCTCTGAAGAGTTTGAGAATAGAAAAGAAGATGTTTTTCATATTTTAAGATATATAGACGATATGGAGATTCACGAAATCATATCCGGAATAAAAAGCATCTCAGAAAACAAGTCATCTATTGATGAATATATCGATATTATGACCCTATGGTTTAGAGATGTTCTTATGCTAAAGGCAACTAGTGATCCTAATCTTTTATTATTTAAAGAGGAATATCAGACCATTAGAAAACAGGCAAATATCAGAAGCTATGATCAAATTGAAAATATTATAAATTCCATGGAAGAGGCAAAAATTAAATTAAGAGCAAATGTTAATTTTGACATAACTATAGAACTGATGTTACTCAACATAAAGGAGAATTATAATGTCTAATGTTATAGGAGTTAGGTTTAGGAAAGCAGGTAAAATATATTATTTTGACCCGGCAGGTTTTGATATACAAGCAGGAGACAATGTTATCGTAGAAACAGCCAGAGGCGTGGAATACGGAAAGGTTGTTTTAGGGCAAAGAGAAATAGAAGATGATAAAATAGTTCAACCCTTAAAGCCGGTAATCCGCCCGGCAACCCCAGAGGATGACGAGATAGAAAAAAGGAATAAGGAGAAGGAAAAAGAAGCATTCCAAATCTGTCTTGAAAAAATAAAAAAACATGGTTTAGAGATGAAGTTAATTGATTCAGAGTATACATTTGATAATAATAAAGTATTATTTTATTTCACGGCAGACGGAAGAATCGATTTTAGGGAATTAGTCAAGGATTTGGCTTCAGTATTTAAAACAAGAATAGAACTTAGGCAAATCGGTGTAAGAGATGAGACTAAAATTGTGGGGGGAATAGGTATCTGCGGAAGAAACCTTTGTTGTAATTCCCATTTGTCTGAATTTTCACCGGTGTCTATTAAAATGGCAAAAGAACAGAATCTATCTCTTAATCCTACTAAAATATCAGGGGTATGTGGCAGATTAATGTGTTGCTTAAAAAATGAGCAAGAAGCCTATGAGGAGCTTAATGCAAAACTTCCGGATGTGGGAGATCAAGTTACTACTAAGGATAATCTTAAGGGTGAGGTTCAGAGTGTCAGTGTACTAAAACAGATGGTTAAGGTTATAGTAACACTGGAAAATGATGAAAAAGAAGTCCGTGAATATAAGGTTGATGATTTAATATTTAAACCGAAGAAGAAAAAAGATAAGATAAATAATATCGATGACGAAGAATTAAGAGAACTTGAACTTTTGGAGAAAAAAGAGGGTAAATCACTTCTTGATGATGAGTAAAATGGATAATTTAAATAGATTATTAAAAAGTGGAGAACGTCTAGATGAACTCCACAGAAATAATTATAAAATCATACAAAATACGGGGAAGTTTTGTTTTGGAATGGATGCGGTACTACTTACGGGCTTTGCCAAGGTATTGTCGGAAGAAACAGTAATTGATTTGGGAACAGGAACCGGTATTATACCAATTCTTTTGGAGGCCAAAACCAAGGGTCTTCACTTTACCGGTTTAGAAATACAAGAAGAAAGTGTGGATATGGCCAGGCGTAGCGTTATCCTAAACCGACTGGAAGATAAAATTGATATTGTGTATGGTGATATCAAGGAGGCCTCTAGGATATTTGGTACGGCTTCCTTTGATGTTGTAACTAGTAATCCTCCTTATATGAATCACAGCCATGGGATTGTAAATCCCAATAATGCAAAAGCCATAGCCAGACATGAAATACTTTGTACTTTAGATGATCTTATTCGAGAGACTTCTAGGCTTTTAAAACCAAATGGAAGATTTTATATGGTTCACAGGCCTTTTAGGTTAGTAGATATTATTAATACATGTTGTGTATATAAGTTAGAGGCTAAGAGGATGAGATTGGTATACCCTTATATTGATAGGGAGCCTAATATGGTTCTTATGGAATTTGTTAAAGGGGGAGGAAGAAATCTAAAAGTGGAAAATCCCTTAATAGTATATAAGGAGCCCGGTGTCTATACCGATGAAATTCTTCAAATATACGGTTATGATAATCAATAGACCCTTTGATATTTTATAAAAAGAAAGGTATGGTAGAATGGGCGGAATATTATACTTGTGTGCTACTCCCATCGGTAATTTGGAAGACATTACATTTAGAGTTATAAGGACTTTGAAAGAGGTTGACTTGATTGCTGCGGAAGATACCAGACACAGCCGGAAACTTTTAAATTATTATAAAATAGATACTCCTATGACAAGCTATCATGAGCATAATAAAATAGATAAGGCAAGATATCTTGTAGACCAATTATTATCCGGCAAAAACATAGCACTGATAACTGACGCAGGAACTCCGGCTATATCCGATCCCGGTGAGGAATTAGTTAAACAAGCTTACGATGCCGGAATTCAGGTTACATCTTTACCGGGACCTTGTGCACTTATAACCGGACTGACCCTATCAGGTCTTTCTACCAGAAGATTTTCATTTGAAGCCTTTTTACCCCATGATAAGAAAGAAAGGCGTATGATTATAGATGAACTTATTAAGGATACAAGGACCATTATTTTATATGAGGCTCCCCATAGATTACAAAGGACATTAAAAGAACTATATGAGGCTTTAGGTAACCGTAATATTACTATTATCAGGGAATTAACAAAGGTACATGAGACTATTTTAAGGACAAGTTTTATAGAAGCCATAGAGTATTACAAAAGCAATGATGCTAAGGGAGAGTATGTAGTAATTATTGAGGGAAAGTCTTTTGAGGAACTTGAAGCGGAAAAACAAGTTCTATGGGAGGAGAAAACCATTCCCCAACATATGAGAATATATATGGATCAGGGAATAGAGAAAAAAGAAGCCATGAAAATGGTTGCTAAAGATAGAGGAATTAGTAAGCGGGATGTTTATAAGGAATTGGTAAATGAACAATTTTGATGGAATGATTAAAGTAAGATGGAAGCATCTTTTGGAGGTGCAAAAATGTTTTGCTATGTATTAAATGTGAATAAAAAGGGCTTGGCGGCATTTATCTTTTCGGGATTTATGTTCACCTTAGCAGCTATATTTATATACAATGCTTATGTTGAAAGAAAAAAATGTGATAAACAAACAGTTATGGCCCAAGAATTATTGGAGTCCGGAAACTATAATGAGGCTATAGAAGCTTATCAAAAAGCAATGTCTATGAAATATGGTGATGAGGAATTATTGTCTGTTGGACTGGCAGAAGCTTATGCAGGGATTCACGAATATGATAAAGCCCTAGAAGTTTTAAGAAGCCTATATGAGGATAAAAAAACAACTTTAGTTAAGGAAAAAATAGAAGATATTACGGCCAGAAAATCAGATTATAATTTCAATCAACTGATTTCTTATGGTGATACCTATTTTTCTAACAAAGAATATAATAAGGCAATTGATGAATATGAAAAGGCAAAGCTGATTAAAAGCAGGGAGGATATTTCTTACGTAAAAATAGTTGAATCATATATAGCTATGGAAAAATACGATTTGGCCAAGGAAGAAATTCAAGAAGGCCTTGCCTTAACAGAGTCAGAAAAACTAAAAAAAATGTTGAATCAGGTCGATAAGCATCTAAAAGAGCTTAAGTATGAAGAAATCATTAATAAAGCATCGGAATACATATATCAGGAAAATTACGATGAAGCCTTAAAAAGACTTAGTGAAGCCAAGTCCCTTATACCGGAAAAGGATACGGCATATAAGCAAATGGCAGAGATTTATATTACGAAAAAGGAGTATGATAAAGCTAAAAAGCTTCTTGATAGTTATTTGGCCAAATATAAAAGTAAGGAAGCTAAGGATATACTAAAAAAAGTCAATGACTTAATTGCATTAAAGCTTAAAAAAGAAAAGATGCTAAATGAACTTTATGATGCTTTAAATGAAGTGAATGTAGAAGCCATAATCAAAATATTGAAAGACGACTTTTTCATTAATAATATAGCAAAAGAGACACCTGTTTACTATAGTCCATCCGGTAGTGTGAATTTATCTATGGGGCAGTGCTTGTTGATAACCGATAGATACAATGTCTATGTCGGTGGATTTAAAGATAAGAAAAAAGATGGTGTAGGAATACGATTTGAGCTAATAGAAAATAAAAACAAGTCTGGCTGGCGTTATTATCAGGGTGAATGGAATCTTGATATGCCCAATGGTATGGGAAAGACAGTGGAAGAGATTACTATTAGTGATAAGAGAGGTAACAAGAAAAAATTAACCACAAAATCTTCCGGTATGTTCATATATGGAACAGAAGGAGAGGAAATAAAAAAGTCATATTATTTAGATGGAGTGGAATGGAAAAGGGAAAAATATACAAGCGAAGAAGAGATAACAAAATCATTTGAGTACGAATATAGCTATCAATATGGACATGATTAATTTAAATCATAAACAATAAAGTGGGTGTCCCAGATAATAATTTCATTATCTGGGACACCCACTTTTAAATGTGAATATGTAAGCTATTCGATGATGCCAGCTAATTTTGCCAACTCGATAATTGATTCTTTAGAAACTTTTTTGTCATGATAATCAATTAGATTATCTTTGCTACCTGTGAAGATATCAGCAGGTTCATACTTTTGGAGAATGATTCTTCCCTCATCAACATAGATTTCCAAGGGATCTCTTTCACCTACTCCTAAAGTCCTTCTTAGCTCGATAGGAAGTGTGATTCTTCCCAGCTCATCGAGTCTTCTTACAATGCCTGTACCTTTCATTTTTTGGCCTCCTTTTCTCAAGTATATTGGGGATATTGCTATACACTAATTCGATTTTTTTTTAAAAAAGCTTACATTTTTTGTATATAGCATTTATATAAGATACCATAGAGTAAATTCATTGTCAACTAAAATAATTGTCAAAAGGTAGCACATTTTAAACAATATATGTAAAAGGGTGGCAAAATCAACTATAATTAAGCAGCTTAAGGACATTATTCTTTTTTTTTTGAATATAGTTTATAAATAAGATTTAAAGGAGTTTTATTTTGTTAAATTATCTATGGGGTTTTATGATTCTTATTGGTATTGTTGTAGGGGCTTTAAATGGTAATATACCAAAGGTTAGCAATGCTGCAATCAACTCATCTAAAGAAGCAGTTTCCCTATGTGTAACTATGTTGGGAATAATGGCTATGTGGACAGGAATGATGCAGGTGGCAAAAAAATGTGGTTTAGTGGCATCAATGACAAAGGCATTAAGACCAATTATAGCTTTCCTTTTCCCAGATTTGCCAAAGGGGCATGTGGTAAATGAATATATAGCTTCAAATATGATTGCCAATATCTTAGGTCTAGGCTGGGCTGCTACCCCCATGGGATTAATGGCTATGAAGGAGTTAAAAAAACTTAACCACAACAAGGAAATAGCCAGCTATGATATGTGCACTTTTTTAATTGTAAATATTTCTTCTCTCCAACTAATTCCTGTGAACATTATAGCATATAGAAGTCAGTATGGCTCAGTAAATCCTGCAGAAATTTTAACGGCTGCAATTGCAGCTACAAGTATATCTACTTTGGCGGGAGTAATCTTTGCTGTTACGGCAAGAAAAATAAGCAAAGGTATAAATGGACACCATTAATTTTGAAGCTTAGGATTATCATTAAAAAAGAGGGGATAATATGAAATTTATAATATATCTTTCTGATTATATAATGCCATTTATAATTTTTTATATTATAGGGCTGGGATTACTTACAAAAACCCCTATATATGATGAGTTCATAAAGGGCGCTAAAGAGGGTTTTAAGGTGGTTATAGATATATTGCCTACCCTTATAGGGCTTATGGTTGCCATAGGCATATTAAGAGCCTCAGGAGCCCTAGATATACTATCGAATCTATTAAAACCTTTTACCGAAAGACTTCATTTTCCTTCAGAGCTTGTACCTATTGTTTTAGTTAAAATGTTCTCATCCTCTGCAGCTACCAGCTTACTACTTGATATATATAAAGAATATGGACCGGATTCCTACCTAGGACGTTTGGTATCAATAATATTAAGTAGTACAGAAACTATTTTTTATACTATGGCCGTTTATTTTATGGCGGCCGGAGTGAAAAAAACTAGATATACCCTAGTAGGTGCTCTTGTAGCTACTTTAGTCGGAACTATAGCCAGTGTAATTATAACAAATTTGGTTTTCTAAAGTCATTATAAAAAATGGCTTTATTGCATATTTAGGGCAAAAGAGGTAGAATCTATTACAATAGGACAAGTAGTGTATTTATGAGAAGGGAAGGTGAAGCTATGTCTATATTAGGTGCATTTATTGTTCCCCATCCCCCTTTGATTATACCTGATATTGGAGGAGGAGAAGAAAGAAAGATTCAAAAAACAGTTGACAGTTATCATCAGATAGCAAAACAAATAGCAGATC
The DNA here is from genome assembly GCF_900070325.1 of Herbinix luporum. Lineage (GTDB taxonomy): Bacteria > Bacillota > Clostridia > Lachnospirales > Lachnospiraceae > Mobilitalea > Mobilitalea luporum. The sequence continues at coordinate 2,569,160 of NZ_LN879430.1, read as the reverse complement.
TTAATCCTGATACCATAGTAATAACAACACCTCATACCATTTTATATTCCGATTATTTTCATATATCTCCTGGTCAAGGTGCAGAAGGAAATTTTGAAAGGTTTGGTGCTAAGCAGGTATCTTTTTCTACTGAATATGATGAGATATTTGTAGAGGAACTGGAAGCATTGGCAGAAAGAAGGCAGATAGAAGCAGGAACATTAGGGGAGAAGGATCCTAGCTTAGACCACGGAACTATGGTTCCCTTATATTTTATCAATAAGTATCTAAAGGACTATAAGTTGGTGCGAATTGGGCTTTCCGGACTTTCGGTCTTAGATCATTATAGACTGGGTAGATGTATAAAGGAGACTGCCCATAAGCTTAATAGAAAAATAGTTTTTGTTGCAAGCGGTGATTTATCCCATAAACTTAAAGAAGAGGGACCCTATGGTTTTGCAAAAGAAGGAGTAGAGTTTGATGAAGAGATTTGTCAGGCCATGAAAAAAGGAGACTTTTTAAAATTCTTAACCTTTTCTTCTGACTTTTGTGAGGCGGCGGCAGAATGCGGCCATCGTTCCTTTATTATCATGGCCGGGGCTTTAAGTGGCTTGAAAGTAGAAGCAAATTTCTTATCTTATGAAGGAACTTTTGGGGTCGGATATGCAATATGTGCTTATAAGATTATAGGTGAGGATGATGAAAGGCATTTTGACATTATATTCGAGAAGGAACAGATAAGAACTGCAAAGGAAAAGCAAAAAAATGAAGATCTTTATGTAAAATTAGCTAGACTATCCTTAGAAACTTATGTTAGGACCGGGAAATTTCCTGAAATACCGGATAATCTTCCGGAGGAAATGATAAAGAATAGGGCAGGGGTATTTGTATCCTTAAAAAGGCACGGAGAGCTTAGGGGCTGTATCGGAACAATACAACCGGTTACAAATAGCCTAGCCCAAGAGATAATTAGAAATGCAGTAAGTGCCGGACTAGAGGATCCTCGTTTTCCCCCTGTCAGTGAAGATGAGTTGATAGATTTGGTCTATAGCGTAGATGTACTTTCAGAGCCTGAGCCTGTATCATCCATAGATGAACTAGATGTAAAACGATACGGTATCATAGTAAGTTCCGGCAGAAAAAAAGGCTTATTATTACCGAATTTAGACAATGTTAATACTGTTGAAGAACAAATATCCATTGCCAAAAGAAAGGCCGGAATATATAAGAATGAGGATATAAAAATAGAAAGATTTGAGGTGGTGAGGCATTATTGAAGATAGAATGCAGAGTTTGTCCCCACAGATGCAAGCTTGAGGAAGGGCAAGTGGGCTTTTGCAGAGGAAGAATCTGCAAAGGGGGTAAAGTAGTCAGTGAAAATTATGGTAAGGTAACTGCCATGGCACTTGATCCTATAGAAAAAAAGCCCCTGTACCATTATTATCCCGGCAGCAAAATCCTGTCTGTGGGAAGTTACGGCTGTAACCTGCGCTGTCCTTTTTGCCAAAACAATGAGATTTCCATGTCAAAAAATAGTGAGGTTAGTTATAGCCAGATAAGCTGCCAAAGCTTGGTTGAAAAAGCCTGTGATTTGATAGGAAGAGGCAATATAGGTATTGCATATACTTATAACGAGCCTTTAATAGGTTTTGAATTCGTAAAAGACTGTGGAGAGCTTGCAAAAAAAAGAGGACTTAAGAATGTGGTAGTAACCGCAGGTTATATATGCGAAGAACCCTTAAGAGAACTTATTCCCCTAATTGATGCTTTTAATATCGATTTAAAGTCATTTTCTGACGATTTTTACAAGATGGTAAAGGGTAATTTAGATACTGTTAAAAACACCATAAAAATTGCTGCTAAAAGCTGTCATGTTGAAATAACCACCCTTATTGTTCCCGGTGAAAATGATAGGGTAGAAGAAATAAAAGAGTTATCAAAGTGGATATCAGATATTAGACCTGATATTCCCCTTCATATTACACGGTTTTTTCCAAGGTGGAAGATGAGGGACAAAGATGCAACTCCCATAGAAACAGTCTATCATCTGGCAGAAATTGCAAGACAAAATTTAAAATATGTTTATGTGGGAAATTGTTAATTAATTTTTTGCACATATTTTTCTTTCGAATTATCATACTAATTATGAGGTGAAATTAGTGGATAAAGATAAAAGAGAAAAACAAAGACAAAAAAGATCACAAGAAAAGTTTAATAGCATTACCAATTCGGTAAAACCTGAAAATCAAAATCAGGAGCATAATGTAAGAAAAGAAGGAATTAGTCCACAAAATAATTTAAAATAAAATATTTATTAAAAACCCTAATATAATAGGGTGGGAGGATGTTCCAAGATAAAAAACAGGGACAACCTCCTATTTTACCTTTTTATTTAGTCTTATGATATATATTGTTTTGAAGAAAAAGCTATTGTATAATAGACCAGATACATAATAAAAGAAAAATTGTTAAAATGAGGTAGTACAAATGATATTTGAAACCCATGCTCATTATGAAGATGAAGCATTTGATGAAGATAGGAAGGAACTTCTTGACAGTCTTCCAAAAAACAATATTGAATATGTAGTAAATATCAGTTCATCAATAGAGACTGTGGATAAGTCCATTGATCTTGCAAAAAATTATGAATATATATATGCAGCCGTAGGAATCCATCCCGGAGAGACTGCCCATATGGATGAAGACAGATTTTCATGGCTAAAAGATAGAGCAATGCATAAAAAGGTGGTAGCAATAGGTGAAATTGGCTTAGATTATTACTGGGACACTCCAGATAGAGATACGCAAAAAAAATGGTTTGCAAGACAGATGGAGATGGCAAAAGAATTATCTTTGCCCCTGGTAATTCATAGTCGAGATGCCGCTAATGACACCTTTAATATGATGAAGGAAGCAAAAGCAGAAGAGTTAGGAGCTATTATTCACTGCTTTGGATACGGAGTAGAACAAGCTAGGCAGTATCTAAATATGGGATTTTATTTGGGAATAGGGGGAGTAGTAACTTTTACTAACGGAAGAAAACTAAAAGAAGTGGTTGAATATGCCCCCTTAGAGCAGTTAGTACTTGAAACTGATTGCCCATATCTATCACCGGTTCCATATAGGGGGAAAAGAAACAGTTCCCTTAACCTTCCCTATATTGCTAAGGAAATAGCAAGAATAAAAAATATAGATTATGATACGGTAATTCATATAACAAATGAAAACGCCAAAAAGTTCTATTTTAATGAAAGGAACATAAATGGACAAACTAGGAAATCCTAAAAACACAATTGAAATTTTAAATAAATACAAGTTTGTATTTCAGAAAAAGTTCGGACAAAATTTTCTGATAGACACCCATGTCCTAGAAAAGATTGTGAATGCTGCTGAAATTACCAAAGATGATTTTGTCTTGGAGATAGGTCCCGGAATCGGTACCCTTACTCAATATCTATGTGAAAGAGCCGGTAAGGTTGTGGCGGTAGAGATTGATAAGATGCTGATTCCTATTTTAGAAGAGACTTTGGCAGCCTATGACAATGTCAGGGTATTAAATGAAGATATTCTTAAAGTGGATTTAGTCTCTTTAATCAAGGAGGAAAATAACAATAGGCCTATTAAGGTAGTTGCCAACCTTCCCTATTATATAACAACACCGATTATTATGGACCTGTTTGAAAAACATATTCCATTATCCGGTATAACTATTATGATTCAAAAAGAGGTGGCTGACCGAATTCGGGCCATTCCGGGCTCAAAGGATTATGGTGCCTTGTCATTGGTCGTACAATACTATGCCAAGCCATATATTGCAGCTAATGTACCTCCAAATTGTTTTATGCCCCGTCCAAAAGTGGGCTCTGCTGTAATATGTCTGACTCCTCACAAAAAACCCCCTTATGATGTTAAGGATGAAAGCCTATTGTTCTCATTAATCCGTGCTTCATTTAATCAAAGAAGAAAAACATTGGTTAATGGAATATATAATTATGAAGGTCTATCCTTTAGTAAAGATTTAATCTTAGAAGCCTTGACCGCTTCAGGGCTTGCAAAGGATATTAGGGGTGAGTCCTTAAGCTTAGAGCAGTTTATAAACATTGCCAACTATCTTTCTGAGAAATCTTAAGATTATAGCAAATGCCATATTATGAAAATAATATGGCATTTGCTATAATAGGTAAAATTTTTAAAATTACTGTTGCATAATTACAAAGTTTCAATTAATATATATAGAAATAAATAGAGAAGGCGCAAAAAAAGAAAATGACAAATTTTTTTTGCCCATTTTTATTAAATCTAAAGGATGCTAATGATATAATGATTTAATTATTTTAAGGAGGATTATATGAGTAAGCGGACAGACATTCACAAGGTATTAATTATAGGATCGGGACCTATTGTTATCGGACAAGCATGTGAATTCGATTATTCAGGTACCCAGGCATGTAAAGCTCTAAAAAAATTAGGGTATAAGGTTATTTTAGTTAATTCAAACCCTGCAACTATTATGACAGATACTCAAACTGCAGACGTAACCTATATAGAGCCTTTGAATGTAGAAAGACTGACCTATATTATAGAAAAAGAGCGGCCAGATGCACTTCTTCCTAATCTAGGTGGGCAATCCGGCCTAAATTTATGTTCAGAACTTGATAAGGCAGGAGTATTAAAAAAATATAATGTTAAGGTAATCGGTGTACAGGTTGAAGCTATTGAAAGGGGTGAAGACAGGGTTGAATTTAAAAAAACCATGGACTCACTGGGGATAGAGATGGCAAGAAGTGAGGTTGCCTATTCGGTAGAAGAAGCCTTAGCCATAGCCGAGAAATTATCTTATCCGGTTGTAATTAGGCCGGCTTATACCATGGGCGGCGCAGGGGGCGGCCTGGTATATAATGTGGATGAGCTAAAAACCGTAGTCTCTAGGGGATTACAGGCAAGTATGGTAGGCCAGGTTTTAGTTGAAGAGTCTATACTGGGTTGGGATGAGTTGGAGCTGGAGATAATAAGAGATGCTGCCGGTAATATGATAACGGTATGCTTTATTGAAAATATAGATCCTCTCGGTGTCCATACAGGAGATTCCATTTGCTGTGCACCTATGTTGACTATTCCTAAGGAAGTTCAGATGGAACTTCAAAGACAGGCCTATAAAATTGTAGATGCAATTGGTGTAATAGGTGGTACCAATGTGCAATTTGCCTATGATCCTGTAAGCGGCAGAATATGCGTAATTGAAATAAACCCAAGAACCTCCCGTTCATCGGCTTTAGCTTCTAAGGCTACAGGTTTTCCCATAGCCCTAGTTTCCGCCATGTTAGCGGCAGGGCTTACCCTTAATGAAATACCTTGTGGTAAGTATGGAACCTTAGATAAATATGTTCCGGATGGGGATCATTTGGTTATTAAATACGCCCGCTGGGCTTTTGAAAAGTTTAAAGGGGCAAAAGATAGACTGGGAACTCAGATGAAGGCTGTGGGAGAGGTAATGAGTATCGGAAAAACCTATAAAGAGGCCTTTTTGAAAGCTATCCGCAGTCTTGAGATTGGAAGGTACGGTCTTGGAAATATAAATAAATTTGAGGAAAAAAATAAAGAAGAGCTTCTTGATATGCTTCATATTCCCAGCAGTGAACGTCAATTTATTATGTATGAAGCCCTAAAAAAGGGAGCAAGTGTAGAGGAGCTTTATGAATTAACAAAAATTAAACCATATTTTATCCGGCAGATGAAAGAACTTGTGGAAGAAGAGGAAAATTTAAAGAAATATCAAGGGCAGATTCCCCCAAAAGAAGTATTAAGACAGGCTAAGGAAAATGGTTTTTCTGATAAATATCTAAGCCAGATTCTTATGATAGATGAAGATACCATAAGAAAGGCAAGGAAAGAGGCTAATATTACAGCGGGCTGGGGAAGTATTCATGTAAGCGGTACTGACAATGCCAAATACTTTTATTCCTCCTATCACATAAATGAAGATAAAGAAGCTACATCTTCCAATAAAAAGGTGATGATTTTAGGGGGCGGTCCTAACCGCATAGGTCAAGGTATAGAATTTGATTACTGCTGTGTTCATGCGGCATTTGCACTTAGGGATATGGGAATAGAAACAATTATAGTTAACTGCAATCCCGAGACTGTGTCAACGGACTATGATACATCCGATAGATTATACTTTGAACCCCTTACAGTTGAGGATGTACTTAGTATTTACGAGAAAGAAAAACCTATAGGTGTTATTGCTCAGTTCGGAGGACAAACCCCTCTTAATTTGGCGGCACAATTAAAGAAAAACGGAGTCAATATTTTAGGAACCACACCGGAGACTATTGACTTAGCTGAAGATAGGGATAGATTCCGTGAAATGATGGATAAGCTTAATATACCTATGCCGGAGTCCGGTATGGCTACCAATTTAGATGAGGCTTTACAAATAGCAAAAAGAATAGGATATCCGGTTATGGTAAGGCCCTCATATGTTTTGGGAGGCCGTGGCATGGAGATAGTCCATGATGATGAAAGCCTTAAGATTTATATGGAGGCTGCTGTGGGTGTTACACCGGATAGGCCCATTTTAATTGACCGTTTCTTGCACAATGCCCTAGAATGTGAAGCTGATGCTATTAGCGACGGAAAACAGGCATTTGTACCGGCAGTAATGGAGCATATAGAACTGGCGGGAATACATTCCGGTGATTCGGCCTGTGTTATACCATCCTTAAACATAAAGAAAGAGCATTTAGATACTATAAAGGAATATACTGTTAAGATTGCAAACGAAATGGAAGTCTGTGGACTTATGAATATGCAATACGCCATTGAGGATGATAAAGTCTATGTATTAGAGGCAAATCCCAGGGCTTCAAGAACGGTTCCCTTAGTATCTAAGGTTTGTGATATACAAATGGTTAGACTGGCCACAGAGATTATGGTAGCTTCATTTTTAGGAGGGCCTTCTCCGGTCCCTGCCTTAAAAGAGAAGAAGTTTACCCACTACGGAGTTAAGGAAGCGGTATTTCCCTTTAATATGTTCCCGGAAGTTGACCCGGTTTTAGGTCCTGAAATGCGCTCCACAGGAGAAGTACTGGGCCTGGCTCAGTCATTCGGAGAAGCATTTTATAAGGCCCAGGAGGCCGGTGATCACAGTCTTCCTTTATCGGGAACTGTACTTATAAGTGTAAATGACAGGGATAAGGAGGAATTACCGGAAGTGGCACAGGGCTTTATAGACTGTGGTTTTAGCATCCTTGCAACAGGGGGAACCTATGACAGGATTGTTAAACATGGTATTCCTGCAGAAAAAATTCATAAGCTTGGCAAAGGCAGACCGGATATATTAGATGCTATTGCCAATGGCCAGATAGATATTATTGTCAATACTCCCATTGATAAAAAAGGAGCCGACGATGACAGCTATATCAGAAAGGCAGCTATTAGGGCCAGAATAAGCTATGTAACCACTATGGCTGCAGCTAAGGCAACTATAGCAGGAATAAAGGAAATTAAGTTTAATAAAGCAGCAAAAGTTCATTCTCTTCAGGAGCTTCATAGTCAAATACAAGATAAAGAATAAGACCACAAGCAGGTAGATTTATTAATCGATATGGATAAATAATCTACCTGCTTTTGTATTTGAGAACCTTATTAGTATCTAAAAAATTAATAATGGCCATGGTTTGGCATAATGGCATATTTAATGGAATATATTGAATAGAAAATGAAACAACCTAAGGTATGGATTGCAAGGGAGGGTGATTATTTGGCTGATTATAAAAGATTTGTATCCTATATGTATGAATACGAAAATGGTGAAAAGAAAAAGAATGTAGGTTTTTCCCGGGTAGAACTTAGAAAGGGGACATGTAGATTTACAATACATATGCGGATGGAAGGGGTTTTGGACGGAATATTTCCTACATATCTGATTTGTAGGCCTAATGATGAAATGGAATTGATATATTTAGGAGATTGTATTGTTAAAAATCAACTTATAGACAGCAGATTAACAGCAAAAGAAGATAATGTTGTGGATTCCGGATATGGATTTTCAGATATGGGAGGCATGCTCTTATTTCTAAATTCAAAAATATTTTATGCTACCCAATGGGATGATAAGCCGGTAATATTAGAAGAGGTTTTACAAGCCCTAAAACAGGGGGCAGGAAAGCCTATAAGTGATGCTAAACTTGTACAAGAACCCCCTAAGGAAACTACTTTCAGTAAAAAAGAAGTTTCTGAAGAAGAAGTTATAAGTAAAGAGGCTATAAAAGAAGTTACCGGCAATAATCTTATAAAGGAGGACAATACAAATAAAGAGGCTAGGGATAAAAAAATGGCAAGTAAAGAGGAAGATAAGGATATAAAACCACAAATTCCATTATATAAGCTTCCTAGGGGATGGAAGATAAAAGAAGTGGCGGACCCTGTACATTATGGAAAGCCTATTAATCCATGGGAAATGGTAGAAAGATACAACAAACTTGAAGCAGATAAGGTAAAAGTTGCCGATGCCTTTATGGATACTAAAAAGGAAGAAGTAGAAAGTGTTAGGGATATAAAAGATATAGCAAAGGAAGATGAGTCAAAAGAATCAGAAACTAAAGATGAAAGAGTAGAGAATACAGTAGTTAAAGATAATAAACAAGAAAACTTAGCAGTAGATAATACAGATGTTAGATCAGAGGAAGAAAGGGCACAAAAAGATATTCCAAAGGAAAATACTACAGGGAAAGAAAGTCTAGAAAAGGATATAGCAGCAATAAATATGCAAAAAAGCAATAAGCTAGAAGATTCTAATCCCCTGCTAAATAAGATATTCAATAATTACCCCAGGATTTATCCTTTTGAAGATAATGAAGTTACAAGATGTGTAAAAATTGAACCCAAAGATATAGGGATGCTCCCCGCAGAATTATGGATTTTAAGTAACAATAGTTTTCTGCTTCATGGCTACTATTGTTATCACCATTTAATTTTTGCGGAACTGGTAGATAGTTACGGATGTCGCTACTTTATTGGAGTTCCGGGTATTTATCATAACAGGGAGCGGTTTATGGCTAGAATGTTTGGTTTTGAACTTTTTAAGTCTATCCGAAAAAGGGAATTAAAGCAGGGAGATTTCGGATACTGGTATATGGAAATTAATATATAATACCTAATCAATACCCCGAAGTTCTACATTTTGTACATAAGGAGTCAATAGGGTTTTGTACCGTAATAAGGTTTCTTTTTCTGGGGCGGTAAATCCCGGAGAAATAATATCGCCGGAATCGGTAAAAGACTGGAGATAATAGGCCTTGGCACCTTTAATCCAGTTTCCGATAGCTATCATGTCCCGGTCGGTATGTAATTGATTTACCACGGTGGTTCTAAACTCATAATCTACATTTTCCCGAAGAATTAAGGATACACTATTTTCAATATCGTCCATTGACAGATTTTCCGATCCGGTGGTTAATAAATATTTTTCCTTAGAGTTTTTAATATCCATGGCTATATAATCAATTAATTTTTCATCCATAAGTTTACTAATCATGGCGGGATTAGAACCATTGGTATCAAGTTTTACCTTAAACCCAAGATCTTTAATTTGACTTATAAATAAGGGAAGATCAGAATATAAGGTGGGTTCACCTCCCGTAATACATACACCTTCTAGAATGTTTTTTCTCTTTTTTAAATAGGCAAATATATCTTCTTCTGGAATAAGGGTTTGACTATGAGGGTAAAGTACCAAGGAAGCATTATGGCAAAAAGGGCAGCGCATATTACAGCTGCCCACAAATATTGTAGCAGCTAGATGTTTGGGATAATCAAGAAGAGTAGATTTATTAAAGCCATAAATTTTCATATTGTCACCTCATAGGTCTATTATTTTCATAATTAAACAGCTTATTCATAAAGCTTTTAAGTTGATAATCTGTCTATTTATGATATATAATTAATATACCAAATTTAGAGGAAGCAGTCTAGAGAAAAGGAACTATCATTATGAGGGATATGACAGATGAAAAGTTTATGAAAGAAGCTTTGAAGCAGGCAAAAAGGGCTTATTTATTAGGAGAAGTCCCCATTGGCTGCGTCATTGTTTATCAGGATAAAATTATAGGAAGAGGCTATAATAAAAGAAATACCAATAAAACAACCCTTGCCCATGCCGAAATAACCGCAATTAATAAAGCAAGCAAAAAGATGGGAGATTGGCGCTTAGAAGATTGTACTATATACATTACCTTGGAGCCTTGTCAGATGTGTTCCGGGGCTATAGTTCAAGCAAGGATAAAAAGAGCTGTAATCGGAACTATGAATCCTAAGGCCGGATGTGCCGGTTCAATTTTAAATATATTACAGATGGATGAATTTAATCATCAGGTGGAGATTACAAGAGGGGTACTTCAAAATGAATGTGCCGAAATAATCCAAAAGTTTTTTAAAGAATTGAGAATTCGCAATAAATTGGAAAAGCTTGAGGGTTGACAGTTTTTAAAAAAAGTCTTATACTTGGCATACAGCTCAAAATTACACACAAACATAATTTAATTCGTCGTAAAGTTTCCGTGCAGCCGGGGAGATAGCGGTGCCCTGTACCTGCAATCCGCTACAGCAGGGGTGATATTCTGCCTAGGGTGATTTACTGTAGGGCTGCCCTTTATAAGTGATGTTGACGTTTGGGTCTTACGCAACAGGAATTTGTGAACCGTGTCAGGTCAGGAATGAAGCAGCACTAAGCAAAAGCTCCTGTGTGCCGTAAGGTAGCCTGGGCTGAGTTAACTGTAAAGGTAACGCCTATGGTAATCATTCGAAGCAGAATGCACGGAATAAATTTATAATATAGAAAGATGACATTGATTTGTCATCTTTTTTTTATGAGCATTTGGTACTATTATGGCCTTTATAGCTTTTTATAAGCAAATCTATAGTATATAATTGATATATAAAATTTACATTTTACAAAACATACAAATTGGAGTGTTTCAATTGAAGCAAAAATTAAATTTTAATGCAGTGAACCAATATTCAAGAGGAGCCAACATATATACGGAGGGGGAAGACCTACAAAGTATTGCCTTACTAATTAGAGGACGAATTCAAGTAAGTCATAAAGGGGTAAGATATGTTTTGGGTTCAGGTGCATTTCTTGCGGTCAGTGACATTGTATATGGGCAATATCAAAGTACATATACAGCATTAGAAGATGTAATTATTTATGTATTTGCTGTGGAACATAAGGAAGATTTTGAGAGAGTTCTCATAAGTAACAGTGACTATAATGGTTTTTTAATGGCCACTTTAAGCAAAGTAATTTTAGAGTTAGCTGTGGCCTATCAAGATAGTTTAAAACAAGGATATACTCTATATGAATTTATAATTGATCAATATAAATCTTATTCAGAATCAGCACAAAGACTGGGGTATACCGTACAAAGACCCCAGTGGCTTGATGAATTAATTGATATTGAAAGGCATATTGAACCGGATTTGGATAAAATAAATTACTATAAAGAGTATACTAAAATTCCCCTTGATCTTATAAAGTCTTTTTATTCTACCAGCAGCTTTATTACTATATACCAGATGGATGATCAAATAGAGCTTATAAATCAGTTGAATGAGCTTTTAAAGGATTTGACCCAAAAAATATATTTTATGACACAGTGTCTGATAGATGAAAGCAATATGTGTTTATTTGCTTTAATAGCCGAATTTGCAATTGAAATTGCCGGTACCGGTGGTAATAGTGATGAGTTATTAGATACCATGGATAGTATGGTGGAAGTAATTAATGGGGTTGAGAGCTTTTTTAATAATAGACTGGGTAGAGAGCTTCCTATAAATCGCAGGCAGATGGAGGAAGCATATCATCTTCTTATTACAGGAAATAAAGATAAGAAAATCAGTGCTCAGACCGATCTTAAACACTCTATAGAAGAAAGCGAAAAGGTAGTTACAATACTGGCAGATTCCTTTTTGCAAATTTTAAATTATTCAGAAATAGATGAGACAAAAGCAGAAGAGATGCAGAGTATAATGTTGGATTTTGTCAATTTAAAGGACAGGTTTTCTAATGATGAATCTGCCAGACAAATTAGAAATAAGCTTACGGATATGTATTATGAGCTTTATAAGGCAGTTTTTATAAAGGCCTATCATGATAAGCAGGTGCCAAGGATTATTGATATGTTCTTAATGTATGGTTATGCTGATGAAAGGCTTTTAAGCAAGGAGCAGCTTATCTCTTTATACTTTTTAAAGGATGAGAAAACTTCTTCTGAGATTAAGGTATATAATATTAAGGAATGGCTAACATTAATTTATGAAGGAAAAAAAGAGCCATCCCAAAATGAATTTGACCAAGACTACAATGAAATGCTCCTTTCAATGAAAAAAAGAGGAAAAATTACAGAGGAACAGTTAAATCAGTATCTTAATGATAATGAACAAAAACTAGACTACGAAATACAGAATATGTTCCGATATAATAATAGGACCACAAGTGGGCAGATTAGTATATTTGTACCGGTATTACATAAAGATATGTTTTTAAATCTGCCGAAAAAATCCTATTTAAGTCAAGATAGAATTATTGAGTCCTTAGAAAAGTTAACTGATATTGATTATTCTATTTTTGACCGTGAAGTATTGTATGTAAATAAAGAAAAGCAAATAGAGAAGGAATATATTATAAAAAAAATATATCCAGATATTATACTAATGCCCATTGTGGGTACAAGATTTATTATGTGGCAAGAAATTACCGGAAAGAAAAGGAGTACTCCCGGTCGTTTTCTATTCCCAATTTTTTGTGAAGCGGATTTACTTTCAAATATAGTAAAAGTATGTGGACAGTTCCGTTGGGAATTATGTAGAACCATAGAAGGTACAGCATGGAATAATATCACCTATAAATCCTTAACTTCTGAATATTCGGATTATCTTCAGTTTTATAGAAAAAACAGGGATCTGTCTGAAGAAAAGAAGGATAAAATAAAACTGCAAATACAAAAAGGTAGAAACAACAGTCGTGAAATATTTGTAATTGATTATGAGGCATGGATAAATTATGAGTCTAAGGGAGCCATTAAACTAAATAAGGTAGTCAGGGAGATACTTGCTACTTACTGTCCTTTCTCCAAATCGATACGGGAACAAATATCTAAACAACCCTTATTTGAAGAGGCTTATAGCAGATTTATAAGAGAACGTTTAAAGAAAATCAAGGAAGTAGAAGGAAGACATAGGCTACTACAAAAAGAAGGAATTAATCCTACAGAGGAAATGATAGATACCCTTAAATACTATCAAGAAACTTAATTAAATCATGGAAAAATAAATTTTTATTATGTTAGGGCTATTTCAAGATGGATATCATGGGAAATAGCCTTATTTTTTGTAATTATTTGTGTTATTTTAAGACATAATCCCTTGTATAAAATAAGGACAAATGATAGTATAGAAATTAGGGAAAGGATATACTTAGTCTATTCTATTCTTTTGTAAGGAGGGAATGTTATGGGAAGCTATGGAATTATCGTTAAAACGGAAGAAGTTAGAAAAAGAGTTCAAAAGGGAGATTTTAACTCTGCCCAAAAGATTATTGATACCATGGCCTTAAAAAAGGTAAAAAATATAGCAGACCTAATCCTTTTCGCTGATATATATGCACATAATGAAAGATATGATGAGGCTATGGAGTTGCTTAATAGGGTTTATAAAAAATCAAAAACAAGAAGAGTCTTATTTAAGATGGTATCGGTATCGATTAAAAGAAAGGATATCGAAGACGCACAGTATTTTCTTCAAGAATATGAATTAGCAGCCCCCGATGACTATAATATCTTTATTTTCCGTTATAAAATTGATAAAATGAAAAAAGAGCCCTATAATGTGTTAATAGACTCCCTAAAAAAGTTAAAGAAGTACATATATATGGAAAAATGGGCCTATGAATTAGCAAAACTATATTATAAGGCCGGAATGGAAAAAGAATGCATAGAAGAGTGCTCAGAAATTATTCTATGGTTTGGTGAGGGAAGTTATGTGGAAAAGGCAAAATTCTTAAAGGCATACTACTTAGGTGAAATGGATAAAGATGAAATGATAAATATGCTGAAAAATAGGGCTAAGCAAACTAATAAAATTTCAAATTCAAAAAATATAAAATCCGATTCACAACCAGAATCGGAGGATCAAAATATGACTGAGAATCAGGAATGTAATTTATCTGCAATCTAACTTATATAGTATATGTGTTTAATATTTCCTTTAATAGAATTTATAAAATTATTTTACCTATTTATTGGTTTGATATAAATTTATGGACAAAAAGCTTCCTTAAATACTAAGTCTTTTTCCTTTCTTTTTCATAGTTTGACTTGAATATTAAAAACAACTTGTTTTCAAAATACTTATATAATCATGATAATTAAAAGTAATATATCGGCAAATCAAGGTGAAATGCTTATATATGGCAGGCTAAAAGGCCAAAAAAAGATTTACAAAAACCCACAATGTGGTATAATCAAAGCAGCAGACAAAAATATTACTATTATTTAACTTTCGAGTATAAGCAGAAATAACAATAAAAATAAAAAAGATAAAAAATACGAGGTGTGTAATGGAGCAATATATTATTAAAGGTGGAAAGCCCTTAAAAGGAGAGGTTTTAATTAGTGGATATAAAAATGCGGCACTGGGAATAATAGCGGCAGCAATTATGACCGATGAGACTGTTAAGATAGAGAATATACCTAATATTAGCGACATAGAAATACTACTGCAAATAATAGAAGGCCTAGGGGCTAAAGTCGACAGAATTAATAAAAATACCATAAAAATAAATGCTTCTAATATCCATACTGTAAAAGCAGATTCCGATAGTGTCAGAAAAATCAGAGGTTCTTATTATCTGGTAGGCGCTTTACTTGGTAGATTTAAAGAGGCTCAAATTGCACTGCCTGGGGGCTGTAATATTGGTAGCAGGCCAATTGATAGACATATTAAAGGTTTTGATGCTTTAGGCGCTAAGGTAAACATTGAACATGGATGTATATGTGCAAAAGCTGATAAATTAATAGGCACCTCTATATATTTTGATGAATCTAGTGTAGGAGCAACAATTAATGTTATGCTAACTGCTTGTATGGCAGAGGGACAGACAACAATAGAGAATGCGGCAAAAGAGCCTCATGTAGTTGATGTGGCCAACTTTTTAAATAGTATGGGAGCCAACATCAAAGGGGCAGGTACAGATGTTATTCGTATTAAAGGAGTAAAAAAACTCCATGGAAGTGATTATTCTATTATTCCTGATCAGATTGAAGCAGGAACCTTTATGTTTGCAGCTGCAGCTACCAATGGTGATGTTTTGGTTAAGAATGTTATTCCAAAGCATTTGGAAGCCTTTACAGCAAAACTTTTAGAAGTTGGTGTACAGGTAATAGAATATGATGATTCAGTAAGAGTCATAGGAGAAAATCGTCCGGGAAGTACACATGTAAAGACATTAACATATCCGGGATTTTTGACAGATATGCAACCTATGATGACAACCCTTTTAACTATATCAGAGGGAACAAGTATTGTAACTGAAAGCATTTTTGAAAATAGATTTAAATTTGCCGATGAATTATTAAAGATGGGGGCATCCATAAAGGTAGTTGAAGGTAATACAGCAATAATAACCGGTGTAGAGCGACTTACAGGGGCAAATGTAAGTGCCTGCGACTTACGGGGTGGAGCTGCACTGGTTATGGCAGGCCTTATGGCAGAAGGTTATACTATTGTTGAGAATATAGAATATATTGAGCGGGGCTATGAAGATTTTGAAAGAAAGATGCAAAAGCTTGGTGCCGCCATGGAAAAGATAGATTCTGAAGATATTAAAGCAATAAATAAATTTAAATTTAAGGTAAGTTAGTAAAATAAAAACTGCTATAGAAATATAGCAGTTTTTTGATTGATTTATAAAAATTATAATCTATATCAAGGCTTCAATATATAAATCACGATGCTTAGATAGATCGATAAACTGATCCCCGCACATAATTACCGGTCTAGAAAGATCAAATTTATTAATTAGTACAATCTCACCTTCCATTTTATTGTTTAGCCTTACATTATTATGAATGTAGGTTTGCACAATACCCTCTAAAAAGGTTAATATGTATTTGGTATCGTATTTTAAATAACCTTCGGTTTCAAATAGGTTGATTACTTCAAAGGGGCATAAGGGTCCTCTGTATACTCTTGCACAGGTCATAGCATCGTATACATCGGCTATGGCTATTAATTTGGCAAATGGATCAATTTCATGACTTATCAGACCATTAGGATATCCGCTGCCGTCACATCTTTCATGATGCATAAGGGCTGAGTTTTTAATTCTTTCGTCAATATCTTTTTCACTTAATAGTCGATATCCTCTTAAGGTATGTGTTTTAACTACAGAGAATTCTTCATCAGTAAGTTTTGCCGGTTTCTTTATAATATCTTCCGGAATTAATATTTTACCCAGGTCATGAAGTAGGCCGCTTATGGTAATAACCTCTAAATCCTCAGGGGAAAAATCAAGCCATTTACCCATGATATTACAAATCAAGGCCACATTCAGGCTATGAATGTAAGTGGTATCATCATATTGCCGCATACAATGAAGCATATTAAATAATTCTATATTAGTGTTACACTGATATATTATTTTACTGACATCGGAAAAAAGTTTATCAGTGTCAACTTTATTATTGTTATTTATTAAATCCTCTATGGAAGACTTTAGATCATTAAGGGTATTTTGGTATGCGATATGAAAGCGACGAAAAGATTCGCTTTTTTTAATTTCAGTATAAAAGGTATTCTCAAAGTATTCAGTTTCTTCCTTAACCAAATTATCCTCACAATATATATAGAAGTCTGTAATAGAGTAGAACTTTAACCGGGTTATAATTTTATCTGTAAGGACAGTATCTTTAGCGATTATAAGATAGTGATCTTTTGTATAGATATCCTCTGCAACAATCATACCTGGTATAGCTTGAGAAGTTAATGTTTTAATGATATTCATATTTAACTGCCAATGTATAATTACTTGGCGCTCCTTTCTTAATAATATTAAGAAGTTAATCAAAGTATATTCAAATTTCGACAGTATGTCAATCTTATTACAGAAATATACATTGTAAAATATTAAAAAGTAATGATTTTACAAATGATGGGAATAAAGATATCGAAAAACAGCTTGACGAGTCACATAATAAAGTATATCATCATAACTAAAAGTAAATTATTATAATTTCTCTTATTCAGAGTGATGGAGAGGTAAGGCTCGATGAAGTCACGGCAACCCCTGTAATCGGAAGGTGCCAACCTGAGCGAGTAATCGAACAATAAGAGGATTTGATAAAATGAGTTCAAGTCCGCTTATGGCGGACTTATTTTATTAGAAAACGGAGGAATACTATGCAAAAAAGATTATTTACTTCTGAATCTGTAACTGAAGGACATCCCGATAAAATCTGCGACCAAATCTCTGATGCTATTTTAGATGAGTTGTTAAAACATGATCCTATGAGTAGGGTTGCCTGTGAAACTGCAATAACAACCGGTTTGGTTCTTGTTATGGGTGAGATAACTACCAAAGCTTATATCGACATTCAAAAAGTAGTTAGGGATACTATTCGCAAAATAGGCTACGATAAATCAGAATATGGATTTGATGCCGATACCTGTGGAATTATTGTATCTATCAACGAGCAATCACAGGATATAGCTTTGGGAGTGGACAAATCCTTTGAAGTTAAAGAAAATATAGCTGATGATGTGGATATGTCTGCAATAGGAGCAGGGGATCAGGGAATGATGTTTGGTTATGCTACCGATGAGACTGAAGAATATATGCCCTATGCCATATCTTTAGCTCATAAGCTTACGAAAAAGCTTACTGAGGTTAGAAAAGATAAAACCTTAGATTATCTTAGACCTGACGGTAAGGCTCAGGTAACAGTTGAGTATGATGAAATAGGCAAGCCCATACACCTTGATGCTATAGTTTTATCAACTCAACATGATGAGAAAGTTACCATAGAGCAGTTAAGAAAGGATATTAAGAAATATGTTCTTGATCCGGTATTACCGGAGGAATTAATTGATGAAAAAACAAAGTTTTATATTAATCCTACCGGCAGATTCGTAATCGGAGGGCCCCATGGTGATAGCGGGCTTACCGGAAGAAAGATAATAGTGGATACTTACGGGGGATATGCAAGACATGGTGGCGGAGCCTTTTCAGGAAAGGATGCAACAAAGGTGGATCGTTCCGCAGCCTATGCAGCTAGATATGTGGCAAAGAATATTGTTGCTGCAGGTTTAGCTAAACGATGTGAGATTCAGCTATCTTATGCTATAGGTGTAGCAGAACCTACTTCTGTAATGGTTGATACTTTTGGCACCGGCAAGCTTTCAGATGAAAAATTAGTTGAAATTATCAGAAAGCATTTTGAACTTCGTCCGGCGGGAATTATAAAGATGCTAGATCTTAGAAGACCTATTTATAAAAAGACTGCCGCATATGGACATTTTGGCAGGGATGATAATGATTTTACCTGGGAAAGAACCGATAAAGTAGATGAGTTGAAAGAGTACCTAAAATAATTTGATATATAGTTCATAAAATCTTTAGAATTATAAAATTTACTTTATATGCATGGTTAGTCTATCTGTGCTATACTAATTGGTGAAAGTATACAGAGCAATTAGTATAATGTTATTATAGTGTCATATGTGAAACAGGTGAATAAATGAAAGTAAAGTATAAATTAATCATAGCCTTTCTAATTATGATAGCTATGCCGGTAGGTCTAATCTCCATAACGGCAGGAACTATACTCCGTTATCAGATGGATTCTATCCATGCTTCTTACGATGTTGATGCTAAAACCATACATGTAATCACAAACCCTATTCATATACTCAACAGAATTACTAGGGGTATATATAATGAAATTAAACTTTATTCACTCAATCTTCCTGAAAAGTTAAGTGATTTTGATTATTATAAAGAGCTTGATGCTCAGTTGAAAACAAAGCATTCATTTTTAGCTGTACGTAAGAACAAAGAATTTATTTATGTAGGTAATGAAGAAAAGCTGGCCATGATAAGGGAACTTCTTCCTGAATACGGGACAGGAAGTATAGAGATAGATGGGGGAATTTACCTGGGTGGAAGAAATCCCTTTCTGGTTAAGTTACAGGATTTTTTATTTAAGGATGGAAGTTTAGGAACGGTATTTGTAATTACTGATTTAAATATTTTAGTGCCACAAATAAGGGCGGTAGCAATTCAGAGTGTGATATCCTTTATTATTATCCTGTTTTTTACCGCCTCCCTGTTGATCTTTTGGATTTATCGAAGCATTCTTAAACCCCTTAATATCTTAAGAGTGGCAACAAATCATCTTACAGAGGGAGATTTGAATTATTCGGTAACTTCAATTTCAAAGGATGAGATTGGTCAGTTATGTGATGATTTTGAAAATATGAGAATGCGCCTAAAGAAATTGATAGAAGATCGGATTCAATACGAGGAGGATATTAAAGAATTAATCAGTAATATATCCCATGACTTAAAAACACCTCTTACAGCAATTAAGGGGTATTCTGAAGGGTTAATGGATGGGGTAGCTGATACAAAAGAGAAACAAGAAAAATATCTAAAAACCATATATATGAAGGCAAATGATATGTCAGTCTTAGTGGATGAACTGGCATATTATGCTCAGATAGATTGCGATACAATGCCCTACTCCTTTACCGGTCTTAACCTTGCAGAATACTTTGAAGATTGTGTGGAAGATTTACATCTGGAACTGGAAGTTCGGAATATAAAAGTTAATTATGAGAATCTGGTAGCTAGTGATGTAAAAGTAGTAGCTGATGCAGAACAGCTAAAGAGGGTAATTCATAATATAATAGGTAATTCCGTAAAGTATTTGGACAAGCCGGAAGGCATAATTCAAATAAGGATAAAGGATAAAGATGAATATGTTCAGGTAGATATTGAAGATAACGGATCCGGAATATCTGATAAGGAACTTCCTTTTATATTTGATCGTTTCTATAGAGCCGATACTTCTAGGAGCACAAAAACCGGTGGCAGTGGACTTGGACTTGCCATAGCAAAAAAAGTTATTGAAGATCATTTCGGAGAAATTTGGGCCAGCAGTAAGAAGGGTGAAGGAACAACTATAAGCTTTACATTAAAAAAAGCCTTGTAAATCTAAGTTGCTTTTCTAAATCAGGAGGTTGTGATGAAAAGAATTCTTATTATTGAGGATGAATTAGCCATAGCTGAGCTGGAAAAGGATTATCTGGAGCTTTCCGGCTTTGAAGTACAGGTAGAGACAACAGGAGATATTGGTGTAGAACGGGCTCTTAAGGAGGCTTTTGACCTGATAATTCTTGACCTAATGCTTCCTAATGTGGATGGCTTTGAAATATGCAAACGGATACGAGAAGAGAAAAACATTCCGATTATTATGGTTTCAGCTAAGAAAGAAGATATAGACAAGATTCGGGGCTTAGGAATGGGAGCCGATGACTATATTACCAAGCCTTTTAGCCCCAGTGAGTTAGTTGCAAGAGTAAAAGCCCATCTTGCCAGATATGAACGTTTAATAGGTTCAGGTCAAAAAGAAAATGAAGTTATAGAAATTCGTGGTCTTAAGATTGATAAAACAGCTAGACGGGTATTTATTAACGGTGAAGAAAAGGTGTTTACCACTAAAGAATTTGATCTTCTAACATTTTTGGCCGAAAACCCCAATCACGTATTTACAAAAGAGGAACTGTTTAGAGAAATATGGGACATGGAATCTATCGGAGATATTGCAACAGTGACTGTTCATATTAAGAAGATTCGTGAAAAGATTGAATTTAATACTTCAAAACCCCAGTATATTGAAACAATTTGGGGAGTTGGATATCGCTTCAAGGTTTAAGCAAATTTGACTTTATAAGTCCTTGATTGAAGATCGACAAAAACTTAACAATATGATAGAATAAGATGCCCACCTAGAAGGATTTCCTAATAGAGCGGCATAGGAAGATATATATGTAAAATACCTAACCTTAGGGCTATTACCGAAGAAAGGGTTTTACTTATAAAATATTTCTATTATTCCCTATGCCAAGGCATAGGGTTTTTTATTAAGTAAATACCTGGAGGTGAAAGTATATGGAAAAGAGGATTGCTCTTATCGGAATTATTGTAGAAGATAAGGAAGCGGTAGAAAATCTAAATAGCCAACTTCATGAATACGGTTCTCATATTATCGGTAGAATGGGAATACCTTACCGGGAGAAAGATATTAATATTATAAGTATAGTCCTTCATGCACCACAAGATGTCATCAGTTCTTTGGCAGGAAAGCTTGGAATGCTTAAAGGAGTCAGTGTAAAAACTGTTTATTCAAAAAAATAAGATTAAAGCCCAAAGCGGTATAGGAGGAGTATTATGAAAAATTTATTATTAAAGACTAAATACACCTTATTAACCTTATCCTTACTATTGATAGCTTTGCTAGTTACAGGATGTAATAAAGAAAATAATTATGAAACCCTAGACAGTGGCCATAATCAAGAAATCGGCCCAGAAGAAAAAGATGAAAAAATAGATATAAATATAGCAGCATTAAAAGGCCCCACAGGCATAGGTATGGTAAAGATTATGGAAGATGCCGCCAATAAAGAAACAAGCAATAATTATAATTTTTTAATTGCCGGTGAAGCAGATGAAATCAGTACCGGTTTAATAAAGGGAGAGATTGATATTGCAGCCATACCCTGTAATCTAGCATCGGTATTATATAATAAAACTGAGGGGCAAATAAAGATTATGGGCATCAATACCTTAGGAGTATTATATATAGTTGAAACCGGTGAAAGTATAAATTCTATAGAAGATCTTAAGGGAAAAACTATTTATTCCACCGGATATGGAACTACCCCCCAATACACATTAAACTATCTGCTTAGTTTGTATGGACTTGATCCGGATAAAGATTTAAATATTGAATATAAAACCGAGGCTACTGAAGTGGCTGCCCTATTAGAAAATTCCCATGATGCAATTGCCATGCTACCACAGCCTTTTGTAACCACAGTAATGATGAAGAATGAAAATGTTAGAATTGCCCTTGATATTGATAAAGAATGGAATAAGCAAAATAATAATGGCGGTGTAGTTACCGGAGTGGTAGTGGTAAATAAAGACTTTCTGGAAAAAAACCCTGAAGCAGTGGATTTATTTTTAAGGGAGTATAAAGACAGCGCAGAATACGTTAATAAAAATATTGATAAGGCAGCAGAACTGGTGGAAAAGTATGGGCTTTTTAAGGCGGCGGTTGCAAAAGCTGCAATTCCTTATTGTAATATTACATTTATCGGTGGATCGAAGATGAAGGAAAAAGTAGAAGCTTATTTAAATATTTTATATAATCAAAACCCAAATTCCGTGGGAGGAGCATTGCCCGGTGAAGACTTTTATTATATTCCTTAATAAAGTTTTTAAGAAGTATGGTATCAAATTACTGGTTTTTTGCTTTTGGTTATTAATATGGGAAATAGCCGGCAGAATAATTAAGCAGGAACTATTTCTTCCCTCTCCCAAAAGTGTGATTTTTTCTATTATAGACCTTAGTAAAAGTAGGGACTTTTGGATTAGTATTGCTAATTCCTTTATTCGTATTATTTATGGATTTTTCCTAGGACTAATAACAGGAACTATACTGGCTATCCTATCCTATAAAAGCAGGGTTATTTATGAATTGATATGGCCCCTTATGAAAATTATCAAATCCACCCCCGTGGCCTCCTTTATAATATTAGCCTTAGTTTGGATTAGTGCGAAAAATTTATCTGTCCTAATATCATTTTTAATGGTGATGCCCATAGGATTTTCTAATTTGCTCCATGGTCTACAAAGCACCGATAAAAAATTAATTGAGATGGCTAAGGTATTTCGCTTAAGCAGATGGAAGCAAATTCGGTCAATATATTTTCCATCTATCCTACCCTTTCTTATATCAGCTATTTCTCTTGGTCTTGGCTTTAGTTTTAAATCTGGGATAGCTGCAGAGGTTATCGGAAGGCCACAAAGATCAATCGGATTAAATTTATATGAGGCTAAGCTGTATCTGATGATAAAGGAGCTGTTTGCATGGACAATTGTCATAATTACAATAAGTATTTTATTTGAATGGCTAGTAATGAGAATTTTATCCCGCTTTCCTTTTAATAAAAATGAGAAAGATAAGACTTAGGAAGGATATACTATGGATATAAAGATTATAGATATATGCAAAAGCTTTAAAGGTCAGCAGGTACTAAAAAATTTAAATATTACCTTATCAGAGGGGAAGATTTCTTGTATTATGGGAGCTTCCGGAGTAGGAAAAACAACCCTAGCTTATATTTTAATGGGGTTATTAAAGGCAGACGCAGGACAAATAATCGGCCTTGAGGGTAAGAAAATCTCGGCTGTGTTTCAAGAAGACCGGCTGATTGAACATTGGGATGCCATTAAAAACATAAACTTGGTTTGCCATAAAGGGGTATCAAAGGATGAGATACATAATAATTTAAAGGAAATAGGCCTGACAGACTATGAGGAAAAAGCGGTAAGTTTATTAAGCGGTGGTATGAGGCGAAGAGTTGCCATAGTAAGGGCTCTTTTAGCAGATTATGATCTTCTTATTATGGATGAACCCTTTAAGGGTTTAGATGAAAAGTTAAAAAAACAAGTTATAAACTACCTTCAGAACAAGGTTAAAGGAAAAACTGTCATTATTATTACCCATGATAAAGAAGAAGTAAGTATGCTTAAGGCCGATCTTATTACCATGAAGAAGTAAGTTGTATTTTAAGCATAATTCAGCTATAATACATAAATAATAATGGGCTAACAAAGGAAGGTATAATTAATGCATATTACAATAACAGGTAATTTAGGAAGCGGCAAATCTACCGTAGGTAAGCTTCTTAGTGAAAAATATGGTTTTGAAATTTATTCTACCGGAAAGGTTCAAAGAGAACTGGCCAAACAGATGAAACTAAGTACCCTAGAGCTGAATCAGTTAATGATGAGTGACCGCAAATATGATCATATGATAGACGATGAAACGGCACGGATATCTAGGGAAAATCAAGACAAGAATATTATCTTTGATTCAAGATTAGCATGGCATTTTGTTCCGGATTCTTTTAAAGTCTTTGTATCTGTAAATCTTGATGTGGCAGCAGAGCGTATAATGAAGGATCAAAGAGGTTCTGTTGAAAAGTATTCTTCCATAGAGGAAGCAAAAAAACTTCTTAAAAAGAGAGCAGAAACTGAATGTATACGCTATAAGGATATTTATAATCTTAATTATATGGATTTTTCAAATTATAATTTAATTATAGATAGCACCTACTGTGATCCTAATACTATTGCAGAGCTTATTATGGAAGAGGCAAAAAATTATTATGATAAACCAGGTGATATATCAAAAATTTTAGTTTCTCCTAAATATCTTGTATTTGATAATTTACAAATTGAAGAGGATAATAATCTTGATGAATTAGTAAATAGTTTAAAGGGAACTGTTTATGCTAAAGATAAAATTATTAAAGTAAAACAGCAAGATAATAAGTTCCTAGTATTAGAGGATATTAATTATGCAAAAGCTGCCCTTTTGGCAGATGTAAGTTTTATTCAAATAAAAACCATATAAAAATGTTTTTGTAGTAAAAAACAAAGAATGAAATAAACTTCTGAATAAGTTAATATTCCCTTTTTATTTCAAATTATCCCCGAGGATATAAAAAAATATTTGACCAAAAATAATGATAAGAGGATTCAAAATTAAATGAATTCTCTTTTTGTATATTTTATATATTCAAAACTCGGGGGGTGAGTAAATGGAAATATGGGATACCATGAACGATAGAGTAAAGTTTTTTATTAAGGGTATAATTATTATTCTTGGTGTTTATTTAGGTTTTCGTTTTATATTACCTCTTATACTGCCTTTTATTTTTGCATACTTTTTGGCTTGGATAGTTAGGCCTGTTACTGAATTTTTATATAAAAAAATTAAGATACCGAGAATAATAGGCGGGTCTATTTCTCTTATATTGTTGTTATCCATAATAGGCACAGGACTGTTTTATTTGGGTAATATGTTAATTAAACAAGCCCTTAACTTTGCCAGGAATATACCGGTATACCTAAATGTTTTGGCAGGTAGGCTTGACAGCATATGTAGCAGCTGTGATGAATTATTGGGACTGGCAGCAGGAAGTGTCAGGGCTATTATGGATGAAAATATGCTAAGTATGGTTAACAAAGTAAAAACCGATATGGTTCCAGGTTTGACAGCAAAGACCTTATATTATATAGTGAAGTTTATTGGCTTTATAGGTATACTCTTAATTATATTTATATCGGCCGTATTGATAGTTAAGGAGGTTCCGGAGCTTAAGACAAAATATAAGAATACAGAAGTATATAATGATTTCAACAAGGTGTTTTCAAAACTTGCAGAGGCCGGAATGGCATATTTTAGATCTCAATTGCTTATTATGGCCATGGTAGCCATTATCTGTGTTATAGGACTAGTATTAATAAAAAATCAATATGCCCTGCTACTGGGTCTAGGAATAGCCTTACTGGATGCATTACCTGTAATAGGAAGCGGAATGATATTAATTCCCTGGAGCATAATGATGCTTTTTGACGGAAATATATATGCTGCCGCAATACTTATAACAACATATCTAATATGTCAGATAATCCGTGAGGTCCTAGAACCAAAATTAATAGGAAATAGAATAGGTGTAAAACCTTTATATACCTTGATATCTATGTATATGGGTCTAAAACTATTTGGAGTAGCCGGTTTTATACTTGGACCTGTAGCCCTTATAATAATTATTACTATAGTAAAGGTAATAGATGATAAGGAGACCAGGGCATATACACTTGACAAAGGAACTGAACTAGAATAAAATAAGGTAAATTATAAGTGGCGTTGATAAGGAATAGTAGAAAACTTACGCATTTCAGAGAGAGAAGCAGTGGTGAGAGCTTCTTATGCAGTGGTTTTTGAACCGGCCCTTGGAGCCTTGTATGAAAGGATTAACTCCCCAAGTACAACGTAGAACCGGCGTTAACGGTATAAAGAGAGCATATATACAAAGTAGTATATATGCTAATTAGGGTGGTACCGCCGAGTCTTTCGGTCCCTTATGGGATGAAGGGCTTTTTTTATTTGTTAACTTTAACTTTCTAAAAATCGGAAAGTAACAAATTTGAAGGAGAGATAGTTATGGCAAAGGAAAAGAAATTAGTAGAGGCAATTACTTCAATGGAAGAAGATTTTGCAAAGTGGTATACAGATGTGGTAATAAAAGCGGAGCTAATTGATTATTCCAGTATCAGGGGCTGTATGATAATTCGTCCCTATGGTTATGCTATTTGGGAAAACATTCAAAAACATCTGGATAATAAATTTAAAGCAACCGGAGTAGAAAATGTCTATATGCCTATGTTTATTCCGGAGAGTTTACTAGAAAAAGAAAAAGATCATGTTGAGGGCTTTGCCCCTGAGGTGGCCTGGGTTACCCATGGTGGTAATGAGAAACTTCAGGAAAGATTATGTGTTCGCCCTACATCAGAAACCCTATTTTGCGATTTTTATTCAAATATTATTCAATCTTATAGGGATTTACCCAAGTTATATAATCAGTGGTGCTCTGTAGTAAGATGGGAAAAAACCACCAGACCTTTCCTTAGATCTGTAGAATTTTTATGGCAGGAGGGACATACGGCCCATGCTACTAAAGAAGAGGCTAATGAAAGAACCATACAGATGCTTAATGTCTATGCTGATTTTTGTGAAAATGTCCTGGCTATTCCTATGATTAAGGGTAAAAAGTCTGATAAGGAGAAGTTTGCGGGAGCAGAAGCTACCTACACCATCGAGGCTTTAATGCATGACGGTAAGGCATTACAGTCTGCTACCAGCCATGACTTTGGTGACGGATTTGCTAAAGCTTTTGATATTCAATATACAGATAAAAATAACAAGCTACAATATGTATATCAGACCTCTTGGGGTATGACCACCAGAATTATCGGTGCAGTGATTATGGTCCATGGAGATAACAGCGGCTTAGTCCTTCCTCCTAAGATTGCACCTATTCAGGCTATGATTATTCCTATTAATCAGACCAAAGAAGGAGTACTAGAAAAAGCATTTGAATTAAAAGATAGATTAAAAGATTTTAAAGTTAAAGTTGATGATTCTGATAAAACTCCCGGATGGAAATTTAGTGAACAAGAAATGCGTGGAATTCCTATTAGAATTGAGATTGGTCCTAAGGATATTAAAAACAATCAGGCTGTTATCGTAAGAAGAGATATCAGAGAAAAGATTTTTGTATCTTTGGATGAAATAGAAGGAAAAGTAGCAGAAATACTTGATAAGATGCAGTCTGATATGTTAGAAAGAGCTAGGGCCCATAGGGATGCTCATACTTATGTTGCTAAAAACATGGAGGAGTTTGAACATATTATTAATGAGAAACCCGGTTTTATTAAGGCTATGTGGTGTATGGATGAAGCTTGCGAAACAGAGATTAAGGAAAAAACCGGAGCCACTTCCCGTTGTATGCCTTTTGAACAAGAACATCTTGACGATCACTGCGTCTGCTGTGGAAAGCCTGCAAAGGTTATGGCTTATTGGGGAAAAGCTTACTAAAAGCTGCCTTGTCTTATATAAAGCCCTTTGTTATAATGGGTTAAATAAGCTAAATTATTAGGAGGTCCTCATGGAATTTCAGATTCCCGAAAAAGTCCAATATATAATTGATACTTTAGTTGACCATGGCTTTGAAGCCTACGCTGTCGGGGGCTGTGTCCGTGATATGATACTTGGAAAAAATCCTGAAGATTGGGATATTACAACATCAGCTAAACCCTTTGAGGTAAAGAAGGTCTTTAAAAGAACTGTAGATACAGGGATAGAACATGGAACGGTTACTGTTCTTTTAGATAAAGATCATTATGAGGTTACTACTTATCGTCTTGATGGTATATATGAGGATAATCGGCGGCCAAAGGAAGTTTCCTTTACATCCAGCTTAGAGGAAGATTTAAAGCGGAGGGATTTTACAATTAATGCCATGGCTTACAATCCCCAATTAGGGATAGTAGACTTATTTGGCGGAGTTAAAGATTTAAAAAACCGTTTGATTCGCTGTGTGGGAAATCCCATGGAAAGATTTGATGAAGATGCCTTAAGGATATTGCGGGCAGTTAGATTTTCAGCACAGTTGGATTTTCAAATAGAAGAAGCTACAAAGTTAGCTATAAAGGAGAAAGCCGGCTTATTAAAAAATATCAGTGCCGAAAGAATTCGTATGGAACTTACCAAGCTCCTAGTTTCAGATAATCCGGACCGGCTTAGGTTATTATATGAGCTGGGTATTAGCAAGGTTATTCTTCCTGAATTTGACCGGATGATGACAACTCCCCAAAAAAATATCCATCATGCTTATTCTGTAGGAGAACACACCATAAAGGCTGTAAGTGCGGTTGCCGGTAGTGTTAGTGAAAACCGATTTTCAGCCAGAGAAAGAACTATCCTTCGCTGGACAATGCTACTTCATGATATTGAAAAACCAAGTACCATTACTTTAGGAAAAGATGGTCAAAATCATTTTTACGGGCACCAAGAAAAAGGTGCGGCAACTGCCAAACGTATCTTAAAAGAGCTTAAATTTGACAACGATACCTTAAATGCAGTTGTTCATTTGGTTAAATGGCATGATTATCGTTTTGATCTGACACCTAAAGGGATGCGAAAGGCTGCAGCTAAAATCGGAAAAGAATATATGGATTTATTATTTGAAGTAAATTATGCCGATACCTGCGGAAAAAATCCGGAGACTAATAAGGATAAATTTAAAAAGCTAGAGGAAGCAAAAGCCCTGTATAAGGAAATTATAGAAAAAAATGAGTGTGTCAGCCTTAGGGATTTAAAGGTAAGCGGCAAGGATTTAATAGAAGCAGGCTTTAAGCCGGGCAAATCCATGGGGATTATATTAAACAGATTATTAGAAACGGTAATTGCAGATCCTTCTCTTAACCATAAAGAATCCTTGATTGACCTTGCCAGGTCTTGGAAGGATAATTGATAACAGAAATTTCTTAGCAGCTATGAGCCTGCTTCAAATGATATTTAATTTGTATCATTTGAACAGGCTCTTTTTTTTACTCTTAAAAGCAAGCTTTTACAGATTACATTAAGAAACTCTTTCTTTTATTCATGATTTCCTAAGACATATCATAATATTAGTAGACGGATATTATCAATTATTGGGGGTGGATTGCTGTGGAAGATAGGTACCAAGAGGTGTTAAAGAAATATCCTTTTAAGGTATGCAATATATATAGGGCAAGGGGTGCCTACTTGCTAGAAACTGATTGTGGATTAAAGCTTTTTAAATGCTTTGAAGGTTCGAGAAACCGTGCTCTATTTGAACATAATCTAAAAGAACATCTTTTTATCCATGGATACTATAATACAGATTTATATGTTAAAACAATAGAGGATGACATTATAGCTGAGGATCAAACCGGATGCCAGTACATAGTAAAAAACTGGTTTTGGGGCGAGGAATGCAACCTAAAGGAGTTGTCACAGATAGAAATGGCATCCGCTAACCTGGCAAAGCTACATAGCATTTTAAAGGGAGTGGAGTTTACCAAGGAACAATTGGAGTATAATATTACCGGTAATCTTAAGGAAACCTTTGAAAAGCGTAACAGGGAGTTGAAACGTGTTAAAGGATATATATGGGATAAACGGCAAAGAAATCAGTTTGAAATCCTATACTTAAATTATTATGATGAATTCCATGAGCAGGGCCAAGAGGCAGTAGAAAAACTGGCAAAATCAAATTATAATAAGGTTTTAGAAGAAGCTATAAGGCAAAGATTAGTTTGCCACGGGAATTATAACTATCATAATATTATGATGCTTAAGAATAAATATGAAAGTCCATCAAAATCCGGTCTTTCACTGTCAGTAGCAGATTTATCCTCCGAATGGAGTAAGGGGATGGCAACCACTAATTTTGAGAAAGCCCATGTGGGGATTCAAATTTACGATTTATATCAGTTTATACGAAAAGTTATGGAGAAAAATGATTGGGATATTTTATATGGCTATAATATTATTGAAATCTACGACCGGATACGGCCCATATCAAAAGACGAGTTAGAGATTTTATATTTACTTTTATTATATCCAGAAAAATTCTGGAAGATAACCAATTTTTATTTTAATGGTAAAAAAGTATGGATTTCCACTAGGAACATCCAAAAGCTTAACAGCATAGGTGAACAAAATCCCAAGCGGATAATATTTTTAAAAAAGCTAGAGAGTATATTATAATCATGTCTTCTTTAATCTTTAAGCAGGAGCTGAAGATTGCCTAAATTACTTTAGTAAGTTATAATTATAGAAGCAGTAAGAAAAAACCTACATTAAATTTTGATAATAATTATGAGGTTACTATGGAATCAAATGGGAAGAGTAAAAAAAATAAAATGGAAATTAAAATCAGGCCAATCATCAGCCTTTTGATTGGTCTGACCTTCTTTACACTTATTATAATAATTGCTTTTTTTGAGGCGGGGAATGGTCAAAAGTCCGGAAGTAAAAAGAATAATAGAAAATCATCAAATATTAAGGCAGAGGAGGATTTATCATCTGCCTATAATAATGCTGACAGCAATTCCTACGGAATTATTCTTGAAATTAATAAAACAGACAAGATAATTCGTCTATATGATATAGATCAAAAAGCTGAGATAAACTTAAATTATACGGGAGCTACAAACATTCTTGATAAGTACGGACAAGCCATAGCTATAGGACAGGTTGAAATAGGCTTGATTGTTGATGTGGCATATGAAAGCCATAATAAGAAGCTGATATCTCTACAAACATCTTCTAGGGCCTGGGAGTATATAGGGGTTAATAATATGACCCTTGAGCCGGATAATAAAATAATCAAAATAGCTAATGCAAAATACACATATGAAAATCCGGTTGTTATAGATAATGATAAATTCATTACCATGGAGGATTTGGCCATACAGGATGAGTTGACCATTCGAGGTATAGATAAAACTATCTGGTCGGTTATAGTAACCAAGGGACATGGAACAGTAAAATTAAAGGATTATGAAGCCTTTTTAGGGGGCAGTATAACCGTAGGTTACGAAGCTGTTCAAGAGATTACTGAAGATATGACCATAACTGTCCGTGAGGGAAATTATAATTTAACCGTAGAAAATGGTGAATATAGTGGCACAAAAAACATTACTGTTTATCGTAATCAAGAAACAATAGTATCCTTAGGGGACCTTGGTCCAGAAGAGATAGAGTATGGACATATAAGCTTTGAAATTACTCCTTTTGGGGCAGATTTATTTATAGATGGGGAAATTACTCCCTATGCCAATCCTATTAAGCTGGCTTACGGAGAGCATAACATAGAAGTTTCTTTAGGAGGTTACTTAACTTACCAGGGTATTTTGAAGGTGGATAAATCCCATAAGAAAATTCAGATTACCCTTCCCCAGTTAAGCAGCAGAGATTCGGTCAGTGTAATAGAAACTCAGCCTGATGAAGAGGAGATAGAAGGAGAATCTGATATAGACAGCATAGTTGATATGGATCATCTTATTTATATCCAGAATCCCAGTGGTGTATCAGTATATCTTAACGGAGAGTTTAAGGGCATCTCACCGGTAAGTTTTCAGAAAGTAATCGGAAGTCATGTTTTGACATTTATTAAACAAGGTTATAAAACTAAAAGCTACACTATTAATATAGCAGATGACGGTCTTGATACCTATATAAGCCTGCCGGATTTACAGCCGGAAAATTAGCTATTATGTTGTTTGTTGTCATGAGATTTATAATGAACTTAGAAAGCATCATTTTATAGGGGTTCCTATGGTTTTGTGTCTATCGATTTTTTAATCCCTCTCTTTTCAAAATATCCATTTCAAGTTATAATGGATGTAAAATTATGGAAAAGAGAGGGGTTTTTATGATAAAAGATTTATACTACAATAATATTATTATCTATGCTTTTGCTGCTCTTTGTGGATTGGGGGTTATCCTCCGTTTTATATTGGATATAGTATACATATATTTGGTAAAAGAATCTGACAAACTAGGTACAACTAAGAATAAATTATTAAAGCATATGAGAATGAAGTATGAAACATGCTATAAATTAAACATAGCTGTTAATAATGTGGATACTTTTGTGGATAAGAACCTGACTAAGTATAGATTTTGTGGATTATTATTATCCACATGGGAAAATATTAGTGGACAAGTCCTATTATTAAGTTTTCTTATAGTGCCTATTAGTGCGGTTTTTGGGGTCTTTCTCGAGATTGATAGAAAAGTAATTTTATACACAGGGGCTGTTGGTATTTTAGGGGGAGCTGCATTAATATTTGTGGATAAAATGATAAACTTACCGGTTAAAAAGCGTATGATTCGTCTTAATCTCTTGGATTATCTAGAGAATTTTTGTAAGGTTAGGTTGGAGCAAGAGGCTAAAGATCCAAAAAAGCTTGAACTGTATCGAGAAGAATATTTAAGTACCGTAAGTTTAAAAGATCAAAAAATTAATTATGATCCCGATAGTGTCAAGGAAATAAACCGCAGGAAGGAAGCAAGAAAAAGAAAGGAAGAAGAAAAAAGACTAAGGGCATTAGAAAGGGAAAAGGAGCAAAAAAAGATAGAAGAAGCTAGAAGGCAGGAAGAGCAAAGAAGACTTGAAGAGAGAAAAAGGCTGGCCCAGCAACGTAGGGAAGAGGAGTTTAGAAGACTTCAGGATGAAAAAACAGAAAAAAATCAGATAAGGGAAAGTATAGAGGAAGTGGCTGCTGAGTATGAAGAGGCTAAAAAGCCTATATTTATTAATATGTCCCCGGAGGAAGAAAAAGTAGTAGAAGATGTCTTAAGAGAATTCTTTGCATAAAAGGGTTATATATGAACACAGCAAAATAAAAGCATAATTAAGCAGAATAAATGATTGATTATTAAGACTTAGTTTGCTAATATATAAGAAAAAAAGGAGAGGGAGTTATGTCAAGTAAGCTAAGTTTTGATTATTCTGCTGCAAAAAAGTTTATAAGTCCCACTGAAGTTGAGATGATGAAAAAAGCTGTCCAGATGGCAAAAGAACAGCTTATAAGTGGTATGGGACCTGGATCAGATTATCTTGGGTGGATAGATCTTCCCATTAATTATGATAAAGATGAATTTAACAAAATTCAGAAGGCAGCTGAAAAAATTAAGGCAGATTCTGATGTTTTATTGGTAATAGGTATAGGAGGATCCTATTTAGGAGCCAGGGCTGCCATAGAATTTTTGAGACATAGTTTTTATAATAGTGTATCAAAGGAGATTAGAAAGACACCTGAGATTTACTTTGTAGGTAATAATATCAGCAGTACCTATATGAATCATCTAAGGGATGTAATAGGAGACAGGGATTTTTCTATTAATGTTATCAGTAAATCAGGTACTACCACAGAACCGGCCATCGCTTTTCGCATATTCAAAAAGTTATTAATAGATAAGTATGGAAAAGAGGAGGCGGCAAAAAGAATTTATGCTACTACTGATAAGTCCAAGGGAGCCCTAAAGAATTTAGCTACTTCAGAAGGGTATGAAAGTTTTGTTGTACCTGATGATATAGGGGGTCGCTTTTCTGTACTTACAGCGGTAGGACTACTGCCCATAGCTGTAAGTGGTGCCGATATTGCAAAACTTATGGAAGGTGCCGCCAGCATGAGAAAACATTGTCTAGAAGCCCCATATGAAGAAAATGATTCTCTTTTATATGCTGCAATCAGAAATATCCTTCTTAAAAAAGGTAAGACTATAGAAATCTTGGTAAACTATGAACCGTCCCTTCATTATGTATCGGAATGGTGGAAGCAACTTTACGGTGAAAGTGAAGGAAAGGATCAAAAAGGTATCTATCCTGCTTCCGTAGATTTTACCACAGACTTACATTCCATGGGTCAATTTATACAGGATGGCCAGCGTACATTATTTGAAACCATAGTAAATATTGAAAATTCCTCATCAGAAATTATTATAGAGGAAGAAGAGGTAGACTTAGACGGTTTAAATTATTTGGCAGGAAAGAGTGTTGATTTTATCAATAAAAGTGCCATGAAAGGAACCCTTCTTGCCCATACTGACGGTAATGTACCAAATCTTTTAGTAAATCTACCTATGCAGAATGAATATTACCTGGGACAATTATTTTATTTCTTTGAATTTGCCTGTGGTATTAGCGGATATTTGCTTGGGGTAAATCCTTTTGATCAGCCCGGAGTGGAAAGCTATAAGAGGAATATGTTTGCCCTTCTTGGAAAACCGGGTTATGAAACCCAACGGGAGGAATTACTAAAAAGACTAGAGGGACAGGAATAATTGTTAATTACTTAAGTCACAATAAAGTAAAATGAGAGTATAATGATAGTGATAACAGTAAAACTTATAATTCGGTAAAGTAGGGCAGTAAAATGGGATAGGGTACATATCTTTGATTATTCGCAACCGAATCCCTTTTTACCTCTTACTGAGTGTGAACAGATTACTGCCTTGATACCTTACCAGAAATATTCGGCTGCTTAACATAGATATGACAATTCGCCCCTTGAAAAAAGGGGCGATATTGTTATTTAGGCATGGCAGCAATATATCTATACATTAAAATAAAATGACAAAAGCTGCCTCCCATAACAAAAAGATGGAAGAGTTCATGGGAACCAAAATATTTATGTCTTTTATTAAAGAGGGGAAGTTTTAGGGCATATATAACCCCTCCGATAGTATAAATAATTCCTCCGGCTAAAAGCCAGTTAAAGGCAGCAGAAGGTAGAGAATTTATAATTTTAGTAAATGCCAAGACACAAATCCAACCCATAGCTATATATATCACAGAGGAAATCCATTTTGGACAGTTAATAAAAAACCCGGTTATTACTATACCTATAATAGCCAAAGTCCATATTATGATAAGAAGTGAAATACCCACAGTATCGCCTAAGGCAATTGTACATATGGGGGTATAGGTACCTGCTATTAATAAATAAATCATCATGTGATCAAATTTTCTAAGTCTTCTATTGACTTTTTCCGAAATATTCAGGGTATGATATATTGTACTTGCAAGATATAATAATATCATGCTGATAATAAATATCCCCAAGGAAATAATATGGATATAACCGGGGTTAGCAGCAGCCTTTATTAAAAGGGGGGTTGCCGCAAAGATTGCCATTAAGGTCCCGATAAAATGAGTTACTGCACTGGCGGGATCTTTTGCTTTAATAATCTTTTTTTTCATTATGCCAGCTCCTTTCTATTTAAAAATCACTAGATTATTAGTAATTGTGAATATTATTTTTTGCAATTCAATTTATTTTTATACGGCTAAGGAAGTCAAATCTATGTAATGTAGTTTTAAAAACCATGTAATGCCTATAACAATACTACAATATATGGATATAAAATGCAATATAAATTTATTGATTTTAATAATTTAAGTAATATGGTATACTATGGTTACAAAGTTTATTGTTAGAAATAAATGCTCAACAGGAGGGATAAGAATGGATCTTAATGTCGGTGAGATAATAAGGTTAAAAAAACCTCATCCCTGTGGAAATAGTGAATGGGAAATTTTACGGACAGGTATGGATTTCAGATTAAGATGCATGGGATGTGGACACCAGATTATGATCCCAAGAAAACAAGTTGAAAAAAGCATTAAGCAAGTTAAAAAACCAGAGACGGATAAAAGATTATAGAATAGATAAGGGAAAGGATTGAACAATGGACTACGTTTTGATTGACTTAGACGGAACAATTACCAACCCTAAGGAGGGAATAACAAAATCAATACAATATGCCTTACAAGCAATGGGTATTTATATTGATGATTTAGATAGTCTAACAAAGCATATCGGACCTCCCATAAGAGATGGATTTAAGGAGTTTTATGGATTTAATGATGAGGAAGCAGAGGCTGCTGTAGCAAAATATAGGGAGTACTATGGTGAGAAAGGAATATATCAAAATGAACTTTATAATGGTATGGAAAGCCTTCTTACCAGACTAAAACAGGCAGGAAAATATCTGATTGTGGCTACTTCAAAACCGGAAGAGTTGGCTGTTAAGGTATTAGAAAGTTTCCACTTAGAACATTATTTTGATGATATTTGCGGAGCCTCCTTTGATAGTAGTAGGGATAATAAAGAAGCTGTAATTAGGTATGCACTTGAACGAAATTCTATAACCGATCTTGACAGGGTCGTTATGGTTGGAGACAGAAAATATGACATAATAGGAGCTAAGGCAGTAGGAATTGCTTCCATAGGTGTCTTATATGGTTTTGGCAGCAAGGAAGAGTTATTGGAGGCGGGGGCGGATCATATTGCCACTACCGTAGATGATGTTTATGATATAATTATGGATTTGTAGTAATAAATTTAAGGACAAGGTATCTTATTTAAAGCTAATATAAAGTTGGGGTGAGAAAGATGGAAGCAATAAGGATAAGAACGCACCAAGCTATAAGCGGTATGATAGTAGCTGCAGATATATATTCTTATGATGACCAATTGATTATAAAAAAAGGATCAAAGCTTGATGATAGGATGATTACCAAGCTACGTTTCTTTAACGTACATGGATTATTTGTCTATAAAAATGATCCTTCAGATGAGGACCAAAGGGAAGAAACCTATATAGCAGCCCTTAGAAATACACCGGAATTCAAGAATTTTAATCTTAAATATAATGAATTTATCGAAAAGGTAAAAGATATTTTTGATAAAATGTTAACCGGTGATAGCAAAGTAGATATTGAAGGTATCTTGACAGATATAGGCCTGATTCTTAAAGAAGGCCGAAATGGAGTACATATATTGGAGATGCTTCATGGTATTCGGGATTATGATGATTTAACCTATGTTCATTCTCTAAATGTATCCCTTATATGTAATATTTTTGCCGGCTGGTTAAAAATGTCCAATGAAGAGACAAAGATAATTACATTGGCAGGATTATTTCATGATATAGGGAAGCTGCTAATTCCCCAAGAAATACTTACAAAAGCAGGAAAACTTACTGCAAAGGAATATGAAGAGGCAAAACTTCACACAATTAAGGGATATCATGTTTTAAAAGATTTAAATCTAGATGTTCGGATTAAACATTCTGCACTACTTCATCATGAACGGTGTGACGGTTCCGGATATCCCAATGGCTTAACCGGTGAAGAGATAGAGAACTATTCTAAGATAGTTGCCATAGCTGATGTATATGACGCAATGACTTGTAACAGAAGATATAGAAAGGCCATATGTCCCTTTGACGTGGTGGAAAGGTTTGAACATGACGGCTTTTTAAAGTTCGATTCCGGCTATCTTATGGTATTCTTAGAGAAGATTATCCACTCTTATCTTCATAATTCGGTACGGCTAAGTGATGGCCGTGAAGGAGAGGTTATTATGATTAACAAGCGGGCTCTATCAAGGCCGGTGATTCGCTGCGGCGATATCCATATTGATTTATCAAAAGAGAAAGATTTAACTATAGATTCGATTTTATAAATTAAATAAAGCTTATATACAAGTATAAACCGGTATTCTTCCTATCTTAGAATGCCGGTTTTTTTATTGCTTAAGATTAATATAACCATATTATACAAAGATAAAATTTATTAATATGACATAGAGTAAAGATCCGCAGCCAATACTTAAAAAGGTGTTTTTCTTCCATATATGAAGGGCACAAAGTAGGGCAAGGCTTATTGTTTCCGGTATAGCATAGGGGGCCCTGCTAAAGGAAATATCTTTAAGACAGTATACCAGCAGCATACCTATAATTGTATAAGGGAGAAAGTCAGACAGGTATTTTATGTATTTGGGTATCTTTCTATTCTCAGGAAATAAAATAAAGGGAAGAAATCTGGTAAGGATGGTGGCAAGACTGACCAGGCTAAAAAATATGAACAACTGGGTACTGGTGTAATTCACTTTGGAATGCTCCTTTCTAAAGGCTCCTTTATAAAAGTTAATAACAAAAGAATGACAATCATTGAAGGAATAATAAAATTAGAGGCACCAAAAATAAATCGGCAGATAAGGGCACTAAATACACCAATAAGGGTGGGGATATGATTTTTTACCTTTCGCCATTGATCTATAAATATTACTGTAAATAAAGCCGTCAATACAAACTCTAGGCCTCTGAGTTTAAATTGAAGTAAGCCCCCGATTAAGCCTCCTAAAATGGATCCTGCTATCCAATACAAATGATTTAAGAAAGATATGTAAAAATACAACCATTTTGCAGGGACACCTGCCGGGGGAATGACATTACAGAGTAGGGAAAAAGTTTCGTCTGTCAGGGAAAAAATAAGGTATGGTTTTATGAGTCCCATATTTTTATATTTTTTTAGGAAGGAGATACCGTAAAATAGATGGCGAGCATTTACCATTAATGCCATTAAAAATGCCCCTAAAAGATCAAAACCGGAGGCTAATAGGGCAACAGTAACAAACTGCATGGAGCCGGCATAAATAAAAACACTAGAAAATATGGTCCATAATAAAGAAAATCCTTGGTTGTTCATAAGGATTCCATATGCGGTTCCAAGAACTATATAGCCTGACAGTACAGGAATGGTATGATAAAGAGCAGCCTTTAGGGCTGCTTTATGATTCTTCAATATAATTCTCCTTTTCTTTTGAGTCTTGAGCACTGTAATACGTTAATTATAAAAAGTATTATAATATAGAGTCAGATATTTTGCAAATCTAAAATCATATATTATAACTGGTGTATCTTGCATTAAATAATATAATCAGCTTTATTCTCGGTTTTATTACTAAAGTTTTTGTCTAGGGTCTTATATAGCAAATCTATGGGTAATCTGGTATTACATTTTTCACATTCTATATAGTCCTTAGAAGATGTCTGTTCCCTCTTATCGTATAAAAAGGGAGAGAAAATTAAAGAGTTTTTTAATCCCGGAGCATCGGAATCTAAGACATAGGAGTAAATATAACTGGCTTCATGCTTTAAAAAAAGATTCTTGCTTTTGCAGACGGGACAAGTATATTTATTGGATTCCATATGCAGTAATCCTCCTTATTTATCTTTATTATTTCATAGTTACACAAATTGCCTAGATTTATTCAAATAAGCCTTATGGCAAAAATAAATATAAAAATAGTTGACATATATAAACCTTAGAAGTATAATTGCTATACCCCCCTATGGGAGGGGTATAGCATAGATTTTTAATTTACATAAAAGATTTGGATAATTAAAAATATAATTATAAGCTTTGACTTTTTAGAAAGGAGTGTTTACAAGGTTCTAAATGACCCTTGTATTAAAGATATGAATAATGAGAAAAAGAAAGCTGTATTTGCATTAAAAACTGCAAAAGGTCAGATTGATGCGGCAATAAATATGATTGAAGAGGAAAGATACTGTGTAGATGTATCTAACCAGGTTATAGCTGCACAAGCTTTATTAAAAAAAGCAAATCTTTTAATATTAAAGCAACATATGTACCATTGTGTAAAGGAAGCATTTGAGCATAATCAAGGTAGTGAAAAGATAGATGAAATTATAGATATATTATCTAAAATTACCGGAAAGTAAAAGGCCGGGAAGGAGGAATTAATATGGCAAATAAAACATTAAAAATAGAAGGCATGACCTGTGCAGCCTGTGCCAGGGCCGTAGAACGGGCCGTAGGTAAGCTAGAGGGAATATCCCAGGCAAAAGTAAACCTGACTACAGAAAAGCTGACCGTAGAATATGACGAGAATAAAATCAATGTAGAAACAATACAAAATGCCGTAGATAAAGCAGGCTACAAGGCAGTAAGGGAGACTGTTGCTAAAACATTAAAGATAGAAGGAATGACTTGTGCAGCCTGTGCCAAAGCCGTAGAAAGGGCTGTAGGTAAGTTAGAGGGAATATCCCAGGCAAAAGTAAATCTGGCTACAGAAAGATTAACCATAAATTATGAGCCTTCAATAATTAGGCTGTCTGATATAAAAAATGCCGTTAAAAAAGCGGGCTATAAGGCACAAGATGTAGAATCAGCCATGGATTCTGATAGGGATAATAAATTAAAGGCAAAAAAATCCTTATGGCAAAGATTTATAATATCCCTGATTTGTACAGTACCCCTTTTATATATTTCTATGGGCCATATGATAGGACTTCCTTTACCTAGATTTCTTGATCCCATGATTAATCCGGCAGCTTTTGCCATAGCACAGCTAGTACTAACTTTACCGGTGATTGCAGTGGGGTATAAGTATTATCTGGTAGGATTTAAGACCTTGCTAAAGGGTAGTCCCAATATGGATTCTTTAATAGCCATAGGCACCAGTGCTGCCGTAATATACGGTATATTTGCAACTGTTCAAATATTACAAGGGGATGGATCTTATGCCATGGAATTGTACTTTGAGTCTGCCGCTGTTATTCTTACATTAATAACCCTTGGTAAGTATTTTGAGACTGTATCTAAGGGTAAAACCTCAGAAGCTATAAAAAAACTTATGGGTTTAGCCCCTAAGACAGCCACCATTATCAGAGAGGACAGGGAGCTTAATATTGCCATAGATGAGGTTGAAGTAGGAGATATTATTGTAGTAAAACCCGGTGAAAAGCTGCCGGTAGATGGTATAGTAATAAGCGGTACTACCTCCGTGGATGAGTCTATGCTGACCGGTGAGAGTATACCTGTAGAAAAACATGCGGGAGATACTGTAATAGGTGCCAGTATTAATAAAAATGGAAGCATTAGGTATAGGGCAACAAGGGTGGGAAAAGACACTACCCTGGCACAAATTATTAAACTGGTTGAGGAGGCTCAAGGATCTAAGGCTCCCATAGCCAAGATGGCAGATATTATATCAGGTTACTTTGTTCCCATTGTTATAATCTTAGCCTTACTGGCGGGGTTAGCTTGGTATATTATAGGAGGAGAAAGTGTAATCTTTGCCCTAACCATTTTTATTTCGGTACTGGTAATAGCCTGTCCTTGTGCCTTAGGACTAGCAACACCTACTGCTATTATGGTGGGAACCGGTAAAGGAGCAGAACACGGGGTGCTTATTAAAAGTGGTGAAGCCCTAGAAACTGCTCATAAGATTAATACAGTTGTCTTTGACAAGACGGGGACTATTACAGAAGGAAGACCAAAGGTTACCGATGTTTTTACCGCAGATAATATCAGCAAGGAAGAACTTCTAAAAATATCAGCTTCAGCAGAAAAAGGATCGGAGCATCCTTTGGGAGAAGCTATTGTTGACTTTGCTAATGATATGGGTATTGATACAGTAAATGTTACTGATTTTATGGCTATACCGGGTCATGGAATAGAAGTAACCATAGATGAAAATCAGGTCCTTCTGGGTAATCGAAAACTGATGACTGAAAGAAAAATTAATCTGGAAAATTGGGAACAAATATCTGATAAGTTAGCAGATGAGGGAAAGACTCCCATGTATATTGCTATATCCGGTAAGCTGGCCGGCATTGTAGCCGTAGCTGATACTGTAAAAGAATCCAGTAAAAGAGCTATTGAAAGCCTCCATAGGATGGGGATAGAGGTTACTATGATTACCGGAGATAATAAAAAAACAGCCCAAGCCATAGCAAGGCAGGTGGGAATTGATAGGGTTTTAGCGGAAGTACTGCCCCAGGATAAGGCGGACAAAGTAAAAGAACTTCAATCTAAGGGTAGGAAGGTTGCCATGGTAGGAGACGGAATTAACGATGCCCCGGCCCTAGCTCAAGCGGATATTGGTATTGCCATAGGCTCCGGTACCGATGTGGCCATGGAATCTGCAGATATTGTTCTTATGAGAAGTGATTTAATGGATGTTCCCACAGCAATACAGTTAAGTAGGAGTACCATTGGCAATATTAAAGAGAATTTATTCTGGGCATTTGCTTATAATACCATAGGAATACCTATAGCCATGGGCATCCTTTATATTTTTGGCGGTCCCTTGTTAAACCCTATGATAGCCGGTGCTGCCATGAGTTTAAGCTCAGTATCGGTGGTAACTAATGCTTTAAGATTAAAGAGATTTAAACCGGAAGTTTAAAGATATTATTTTGCAATACTATATTATTATTATCGGAGGAATAAAGATGAAAAAGAAATTAATGATTGAAGGAATGTCATGTGGACATTGTGTAAGACATGTTGAGGAGGCTTTAAAAGAAATAGAGGGAGTAATATCTGCCAAAGCCGATTTGGAAGGAAAGTATGCAATGGTGGAGCTTAATAAGGACATAACTGACAGTCTTTTTAAAGAAGTTATTGAGGAAGTCGGTTATGAATTAGTAGGAATCAGTGAAAATTAAAAGAAACTAATAGTAAATATCTATAAATAACGGGGACATATCAAATGGTTTTATACCATTTGATATGTCCCTTTTTCTTTGTCAGTGAATTTGACTTATTTTAAAGCCCTAAAAATATGAATAATATAACAATAACAACTTGAAATCCTGTGTCATAAGTGTTATAGTTGTAATAGAACAAGCATAAGAGTAGTAAAATATAATTTAATGGTCAATAATTAAAATAAAAAATTAAGGAGGAGACTATGAATATTAATAAGTTTACACAAAATTCAATTCTGGCGGTACAAAATTGTGAAAAATTAGCTTATGAATATGGGCATCAGGAAATAGATATAGAACATTTGCTTTATAGTCTTATTTCCTTGGATGATAGTCTTATAGAAAAGTTATTGGAGAAGATGGGGATAAACACCAAGGTTTTTATAGCCCAGGTTAAGGGTCTTTTAGATAAAAGGGCAAAGGTATCCGGGGGACAACTATATATTAGCAGTGACTTAAATAAGGTCTTAATCTATGCCGAGGATGAGGCAAAGCATATGGGAGATTTATATGTATCGGTAGAGCATCTATTTCTTAGTATGCTAAAGCAGTCCGGAGGGAAAGTTAAGGAATTGTTTACTGACTTTAACATTACAAGGGAATCCTTCCTTGCAGCCTTAAGAAGTGTAAGAGGAAATCAAAAGGTGGTCAGTGATAATCCTGAGGCTACCTATGACACCCTTGAAAAATACGGATACGATTTGGTTACCCGGGCCAAGGAACAAAAGTTAGATCCCATTATCGGTAGGGATGCCCAGATTCGTAATGTCATCCGGATATTATCTAGAAAAACTAAGAACAATCCCGTTCTTATCGGAGAGCCGGGAGTAGGCAAAACAGCAGTTGTAGAAGGGCTTGCACAAAGAATTGTAAAAGGGGACGTACCCCATTCCTTAAAAGATAAGAAAATATTTGCATTAGATATGGGAGCTTTAGTTGCCGGAGCCAAGTATAGGGGGGAATTTGAAGAGAGGCTAAAGGCAGTACTAGAGGAAGTAAAAAAGAGCCAAGGACAGATTATATTATTTATAGATGAGCTTCATACCATTGTAGGAGCAGGAAAAACCGATGGAGCCTTAGATGCAGGTAATATGCTTAAACCTATGCTAGCCAGGGGAGAACTTCATTGTATCGGAGCAACTACCCTTAACGAATACCGTCAATATATTGAAAAGGATGCAGCCTTGGAAAGAAGGTTTCAACCGGTTTTAGTTGATGAACCTACTGTGGAAGAGACCATATCTATTCTTAGGGGATTAAAGGAAGGTTATGAGGTCTTTCATGGAGTTAAAATTACCGACGGGGCTT
Source organism: Herbinix luporum (assembly GCF_900070325.1). Classification (GTDB taxonomy): domain Bacteria; phylum Bacillota; class Clostridia; order Lachnospirales; family Lachnospiraceae; genus Mobilitalea; species Mobilitalea luporum. Next base: position 2,525,265 of record NZ_LN879430.1, on the reverse strand, counting down.
TGGTCAGCGCAGCCACCTTGTCTGACAGATATATATCAGACCGCTTCCTTCCCGATAAGGCTATTGACCTTGTAGATGAAGCCTGTGCCCTGATTAAGACAGAACTAGATTCCATGCCTACAAAGCTTGATGATATGCAGCGAAGAATTATGCAAATGGAAATTGAAGAAGCGGCCCTTAAGAAGGAAAATGACCGTTTAAGTATGGAGCGGCTTGAAGAACTTAGAAAGGAACTGGTAGAACTTAAAGAGACATTTACCCTTGAAAAGGCTAAATGGGATAATGAGAAAGCAGCTATTAAGAAAGTTCAAAAACTTCGGGAAGAAATGGAAGAAGTTAATAAACAAATCGAACTGGCCCAGCGTGACTATGATCTAAATAAAGCAGCAGAATTAAAGTATGGACGACTTCCCCAGTTAAATAAGCAACTTCAAATAGAAGAAGAAAAATTAAAAAGTAAGGAAAGTCAAATGGTTCGTGAAAGGGTAAGTGAAGAGGATATTGCCAGGATAGTATCTAGATGGACCGGTATTCCTGTAACAAAGCTTACAGAAAGTGAGAAAAATAAAACTCTTAATTTACCGGATTATCTTCACAAAGGGGTCATAGGACAAGAGGAAGCAGTTTTGAAAGTATCAGATGCCATACTTCGTTCCAAAGCAGGAATAAAAGACCCCAATAAACCTATTGGCTCATTTTTATTCTTAGGCCCTACCGGAGTAGGTAAAACGAAACTGGCCAAGGCTTTGGCTGAAAGTCTGTTTGACAATGAACAGAACATGATAAGAATAGATATGAGTGAATATATGGAAAAGCATTCTGTTGCCAGACTAATAGGAGCACCTCCGGGATATGTAGGCTATGATGAAGGGGGCCAACTTACCGAAGCAGTTAGGAGAAGACCTTATGCAGTTATTTTATTTGATGAGGTAGAAAAAGCTCATAAGGATGTATTTTATGTGCTACTTCAAGTTTTAGATGACGGTAGAATTACAGATTCTCAGGGTAGAACAATTGATTTTAAAAATACAATTATTATTCTTACCTCTAATATCGGTTCAAGATATTTATTAGAGGGGGTCAGTGAAAGTGGAGAAATCAGTTCAGAATGTGAAGCCATGGTAATGGATGAGTTGAGAGCCTCATTTAGGCCTGAATTTATAAATCGGCTGGATGAAATTATTATGTTTAAGCCCCTTACTAAGGAGAATATCAGTGATATTATTAATTTAATGATAGCAGATGTAAATAAGAGACTAAAAGAGAGGGATATTACTATCCAAGTAACCCAGGGGGCCAAAGATTACATTGTTCAAAGAGCATATGATCCTGTCTATGGTGCAAGACCCTTAAAGAGGTACCTGCAAAAGAATGTAGAAACCTTAAGTGCAAGGCTAATTTTAAGTGACCAGGCTTCTAGTGGAGATACTATAATAATAGATCAAGGAGAAGATGGCCTTACTGCTAGGGTTATGTAATGATAATGAATTTTTTTTACAAAGCCTTCATAAGATTTAAGTAAAATAAGACTATTATGGAGGTTATTAATGAAGAGGCAAAAGATTATAAAGAATTTTCTGGGGCTTCTTTTAATAATTTTAACGGTTTTTGGCTTGCTAGGATGTGAGAAAGATGAATCAGAAATAAAGAAAATAAGAGACTTGGACTTTACCGTAGTAGAAGAGGCTGACTTACCTGGAGAATTAAAAGAAATTATAGATGAAAAAAAGGAGAAACCTTTTAGGCTTCACTACTCCAACAAGGACCATTTGTATATTGTGGTGGGATATGGAAAGCAAAATAGTGGAGGATATAGCGTTGCTGTAGAAGAACTTTTTCTTACAGACAACGCCATCTACATAGATACCAATTTGATTGGTCCTTCACAGGATGACTTGGTAACACAGGGTGTAACTTATCCTTATATTGTGGTAAAGCTTGAGTATATGGATAAAAAGATTGTATTTGAGTAGCCTCCATCTATTAGAACAAAACACCTATAGTGGGAAAAGGTAGAAGGGCACTATATTTTGTATAAATAACTTGGAAGAACTCTAGATATAGTATAAAATAATTCGTTAAAATGACAGATATACCCTTGTTTTATATACACTATTTTGTGCAAATTCCTAAAAAAGGGTAGGAAGATTATACTATGCATATTAAAATATACCATAAATCTTAACAATAATAAGTGAATTTACTGTGCAAATTTATCGGTAAAATACCCTGATGCAAGAGGAATTGTCAGAAAATTATTTGACAATTCCTTAAATTACATGCTATAATACTTATGATGCATAAAATATGTAATAAAATCAATGTTTAATATGTCCATATAGCAGCATAGGACTCTGAATGGAGATAGAAGCATTAGAAGGAGTTAATATGATTAAACAGATGGATGTAAATAAGGTACGAAATGCTGTAATCAGCCATACGGGGAAGAAAGTAAAAGTCAGAATCAACAGGGGTAGACACAGAATTGATGAGACGGTAGGTATTATATCCGAGACATACCCCAGTATTTTTTTAGTCACTACTCAAGGCAGTAAAGATATGCCGGTACGGACTATGTCGTACAGTTATACGGATGTTTTGACCAAGGACGTTGAACTTATTTTGTGCAGACAAAGCTAAGCGTAAATAGGCCGAAACCATAAGGTTCCTTATGGTTTCGGTTTTTTTTATATTCCAAATCATAAATCCTAATTTGTATGAATATGATATCTCAGAGGCATGTAATCCTATGTCCAAATTAAAGGAGGGATAAGTTTGGAATTAATAAAAAAGAATATTCATATGAATAAATTAAAATGTAAAAGCACTATGCAGCTTACCTTGGACGATGACTTTAATGTTCCAGATATAAAGCCAGATGTAGACCGGATTATTACCCAGCAGGGAGAGGTAAAAATCAACGAAATTAATGCCATGAACGGTAAACTTATGGTAAAAGGAGAACTGGATTTTAATATCCTATATTTCAGTCAGGAAGATGAAAAACCTATTCATAATATTACCGGTCAAATTCCCTTTGATGAGGTAATTAATATGGAAGATACCTGCACAGATGATGAGCCTATTGTAAAGTGGGAATTAGAAGATTTAAGCACCGGGCTTATTAATTCAAGGAAATTAAGTGTAAAATCAATTGTAAGGCTTAATGTTTCTGTTGAGGAGCTTTATGATGATGAAACCGGAGTTATGGTTGAAGGACCTGAAGATGTACAATACATAAGTAAAAAGATTGAAATAACCGATATAAGTATTAATAAAAAGGATACTTTTAGAATAAAAGATGAGATACTACTTCCTACAAATAAGGGGAATGTTGTATCTGTATTATATAGTGATATACATATAAGTAATATGGAAGTAAGGCTTTTAGAGGATAAGTTCACAATCAATGGATTAATGTCAGTATTTATTCTCTATAGCAGTGACAGTGAAGAAAGTCCAATGGAATATTATGAGACAGAAATCCCCTTTGGGGGAACAGTTGATTGTAACGGCTGTAATGAAGATATGATAGAAGATATAACCTTCAGGGTGTTAAATAAAAATCTAGAAATCAAGCCGGATTCTGATGGAGAAGAAAGGGTTATTGACTTAGAAGTTATATTGGAGATGGCTATTAAGGTATATGATATACAGGAACCTGAAATTCTGTGTGATGTATATAGTCCTTCTAGAGAAATCACCCCCGTAATTCAAAATGCCGTCTATGAGAATTTGGTGGTAAAAAATAATAGCAAATATAGGATTGCAGACCGCATCCGTGTATCAGATAATCAGCCGAATATTTTGCAGATCTGCCATTCTGAAGGAAGCATAAAAATTGATGATATTATAAAAAGTGATCAGGGACTTCAGGTGGAAGGAATAATTGATATAAACCTTCTTTATATATCAGAGGATGATTCCATGCCCCTTTCTTCCTTAAACGGAGCAATACCATTTACACAAATTATTGAAGTTAAGGGAATGGATGAAGACGGAAGTTTTGAAGTTCGTCCAAATCTTGATCAGCTTAGTGTTATGATGTTAGACGGAGAAGAAATTGAAGTAAAGGCTGTTATTAATTTAAATACTATTGTCTTTAATAAAATTATAGAGCCTATTATTACAGATTTAGAGATTGCTGACCTTGATATTGAAAAACTTCAGGCCATGCCCGGACTTATCGGTTATATTGTGAAAAAAGATGATACTTTGTGGAATATTGCAAAGAAATATTACACCACTGTGGATACAATCATGGAAATTAATGATTTAGAGGATGATAGTATCAAAGAAGGTGATAAACTAATTATTATGAAACGAGTAGATGCAATTACATAGTTGTTAATCTTTTAAAATATTAATTATCATATTAAGGAAATAATAGAATCCTCCGATATACCTAACATAGGAAACAAATTCTATTTTTAATGGATTACTCCTAGTTACCAAGGAAGGTAAAGTTTAAATGCCAAAAGTAGTGGCAGCTTATAAGGAGGATGGAAATGAGTATACAGCAGATAACTAATTATGATAAGAACACAATAAAATACGACTATAAAGAAGGAAAAAAAGTTAAAGAAGAAGCGGTACAAAGAAATGATATGGCAGCAGTATATGAAAGGGAACAAATTGAGAATAAGGTATATCAAAAAGATCAGGCTACCATTGACCGGCTCTTAGAAGAGGCCAAAAGCAGTTCACAAAAACTAAAAGATTTAGTAGAGAAAATGCTCTTAAAGCAAGGAAAGACTTTATCTAATGCCAATGATATCTACAGCCTACTAAGGGAGGGTAAAGTTGAGGTAGATGATGAGACAAGGGCACAGGCTAAGAAGGATATTGCAGAAGATGGGTATTGGGGGGTCGTGCAGACCTCGGAAAGATTAGTTTCATTTGCTAAAGCCTTGTCAGGTGGTGATCCTTCTAAGGCAGATCTTATGATAAAGGCTGTTAAGAAAGGTTTTGAACAGGCTGAGAAAGCATGGGGAGGAAAGCTTCCTAGCTTGTGTAAAGATACTGTGAATCGTACAATAAGCAAACTGGAAGAATGGAGAGACTCCATTAATGAAACAGAGGATAACTTAAGAGAAAATAATAAGTAAATCGGAAGGATATAAAATAAAATAGGACTGTTTCTAAGTGGTTAATTAGGGCATTTAGAAACAATCCTTTTTTATTTTAAAATATTATTTAGCTGGGGAGTAAGGCTCTGTTAATATTACTTGATAACCCCAATCAGAGGATTTAAATAAATCATAAGCCTGTTTTGCCTTAAGTTTATTATCAAAAATTCCATATACCGTAGGTCCGCTTCCGCTCATCAAAGCAGTAAGGGCCCCTTTACTTTTCATTAAACCCTTAATTTCCTCTATAATGGGATGTTCTTTTATTGTTACTGTTTCTAAGATGTTTTCCATAAGAGGTATTAAGGCATATAAATTATTTTCTTTTAGGGCTTTTATCATAGAAGAAATGTCCGGGTGGCTAATTTCTTCATTTAACCGCAGATTTTCATATACATGTTTTGTAGAGACACTGACATCCGGTTTTACAAGAAGAATCTTGCAATCAGGTATGGGAGGCAAGGGGTGAAGTATTTCCCCGATACCCTCCGAATGGGCACATCCCATCATAAGGCAAAAGGGAACATCTGCTCCCAGCTTAATTCCCAGTTGCATCAATTCTTCTAAGGATAAACCTGTTTGAAAAAGCCGGTTTAAGCCCTTTAATGTAGCGGCAGCATCGGCACTTCCTCCTGCTAAACCTGCAGCTACCGGTATTCTCTTGTTTAAGGTAATGTTAAGCCCACTTCTTATAGGATAGTGTTCCCTAAATACTTCAACTGCTTTATATACCAAATTTCTTCTATCCGTGGGAAGATAGTATAGATTTGATCTTACTGTTACTGATTGAAATTTAGTTTTCTTAATACTTATGGTATCATGTAAATTGACAGTTTGCATAATCATACTAACATCATGATAACCGTCAGGACGTTTTCTTATTACGTCTAAGCCAAGATTAATTTTTGCATAGGCTTTTTCAGTTATAGAATTCATCTTAAGTCCCCCAAATCCTAGAGATAAAGGTATTTTATCACAATTAATCAGCCTTTACAAATAAACATCTTAGCAAAAGAGGTTTTTTAATGCAGCAAAAAGTTTAAATTTGACTTTAACAGGTAATCTTTTTGTTTTTAAGGCATCAAGTTCTTCATCAGTCAGTAGAAAACTTAACTTTTTTTCCGACTCACTACTGACAATGCTATAGGTTTCATCTACAAAGCATAAAGGAGGGAACATTACGCACCACCAGTTTTTACCCTGAGCCTTGCCGATTTTAACCTGTACAGCCTGATATGTACCCGGTGGAAAGGTATAATCACCATATACCTTTAAGGGAAAATAGCAGTTTGAGTAAGATGCTAAGACAGAATATGTGTATCCTTTATCTTTTATAACTTTACTGGCCACTTCTTCTATTAGTGGTAGTTTTTCTTTAAGAATGGCTCTGGCATGATTTATGTTATCCACATCCTTAAGATAAGGATACAGGGTTTTTAAAACAGCATCCTTAACCTGGTATTTTAAATTCTGATCTTCATCACTGTCGCTGTTAGCAACAACATGAAACCGGATAATTTCCTTTGCTATCTCTTCCTGCAGCCTACTGGGTTTGCTTTTATACAGATGTAGGATTTGAGTTAAAGTATAGGATATTATTAGTAGAGCTAATAGAAAAAATACACGTATTCTATTGTTGTTTTTATCTGTATAAGCCTTATTATGTAAATTTTTTCTCCTTAATCTCTTATTTATTTTATTTTTCATAAGTCCTCCCAATAATATTTGATATCTAAGTATGGCCAAAAAATCATATTATTAAACAGGACAATTACTATTTGATAAATTAATTGATTATTGAAAAGCTCTTGAACTTAATTCCTTTTAATAGTAAAATGAATAGGCATTCTAAAATTAATGGAAACAGCCTTATACTATGATGTCAGGAGGCTATAATATGACAAAAGCACCGATTGGGGTATTTGATTCAGGAGTAGGAGGATTGACTGTTGTAAAAGAAATCATGAATCAGATACCCGGAGAAACCATAATATATTTTGGAGATACAGCCAGGCTTCCCTATGGAAGTAAGTCTAAAAAAACAATTATTACTTATACTAGGCAGATTGTAAGATTTTTAATGAGAAAAGGGGTAAAGGCCATTGTAATTGCTTGTAATACGGCCAGTGCATTTGCCCTAGAGACTATTAAAGATGAAATTGACATACCTATTATCGGGGTAGTAAAACCCGGGGCCAAAGTGGCAGCAAGAACCACCTTAAATGGAAAAGTAGGTGTAATTGGTACTGAAGGAACTATACAAAGCGGAATATATAACAGGTTTTTAAGCAAAACAAATCCTAAGGTAACTGTATTTGGTAAAGCATGCCCGCTTTTTGTACCTTTAGTGGAAGAAGGATTAATTGATGATCCTATTACCTTTGAAATGGCAAGAAGATATATAGGAGAACTTTTAGATAAGGATATAGATACATTGGTATTAGGTTGTACCCATTATCCTTTGCTTAGGGAAACCATAAGAAAGGTTGTAGGAGACGAAATCTTTTTAGTTAATCCTGCATACGAAACAGCCAAATGTCTTGCGGCAGTCCTAACAGAGCATAACTTAAGAAATGATACTACTCAAGCCCTTAATCATAAATTCTATGTCAGTGACGGAGCCGAAAAATTCAAACGTTTTGCTAATACCATTTTACCCTGTGAGGTAATGGAAACTAAGGACATAAATATTGAAGAACTGGGTTGATTAGGAGTTGTAAGATGAATGAAAAAGTCCGTGTATATATAGAGGGCATTGTCCGGGATGGGGATGATATAAGCCCTATTACTACCAAAGCAGTAGGAGTATACCGTAACTTTAAGGGTAGGCATATTATTCGGTATAAGGAGCCTGAAAATGAAGAAAATAAGGCTTCTATTAATACTATTAAAATATCATCCGGACAGGTTGAGATGATTAAAAAAGGAGAAAACAGTACCCATATGGTTTTTGATTTAAGCAAACAGACCTATTCTAGCTATGATACTCCCTATGGTAGTCTTAACTTTCAGATAAATACCAGCAGGATTAATATAGAGGAAAAGGTAAGGGAGATAAATATCCATATGGAATACACCCTTTCCCTTAATGATAGTCATATATCGGACAATCAGCTTATAATAAAGGTTACTTCCAATTAAAGAATATAATATTCTTTGAATAAAAAAATGCATAAGACTACTGCAATTACTTGGTCAGTAGCTCTTATGCATTTATTTTTATATTATTATTGCTTCTCTGTAACAAATCCCTCTTTGTCAAATTTTACACCATAGGATATATTCTCCATAAATTTATAGTAGTCTTCCTTCTTCTTTTGCTCTGTAATCTGATAGGTATATGCACTATCATTCATAACAGGTAAAAGCTGTACATCGGTGCTTTTGTCAGGATTTAAATATATCTTTAAAAGTCCGGATTCTCTTTTTGAAGAGTTAAACCAGTAGTTACCTAAGCTGTAGGCAATGGGTTTTCCTTTATAGAATTCTATTCCCTGCATTACATGGGGGTGGCAGCCGATGACAGCATCCGCACCGGCATCAATATAAATCTTAGCCATATTTATTTGATAATCCAGCAGTTCATGGGTGTTTTCCTTACCCCAGTGGACATAAGCCACTACAAAGTCACTGTTTTCTTTAGCTTCCTTAATGGACTCTACAAACAAAGCCGGATCATATGTTCCGATCATACCGGGTCGGGTATCGCTTGCATACCAGTCCATGGCATAAATTACACGGCTTGCTGCCACATAAGCAATGGTAGTATCATTAATGGTATAGTAAATGGGTGCCTTGGCACGGTCAATATTAACACCTGCCCCCACATAATCAATCCCTGCCTCTTCAAGGGTGGTAAAGGTATCTAAAAGGGCATCCACCCCATAATCTAAGGCATGATTATTGGCAAGGGAAACTATATCTACTCCCATTTCTTTTAATATATCAACCCGTTTTGGATTGGCCCTAAAGGTGTAAGATTTTTCTTGGATTCTGCTTCCCCTTGTACTATAAGCAAATTCATTGTTCAGCATAAAGATATCTGCATTATTCATTTCTTCAACTAAATCCTCAGAGATAGCTCCTAAGATACCTTTATTCTCTCTGTCATATCTGGCTATGGGTTTGGAGTTTTCATCAAAATTAATATCACCGGCAAAAGCAAGTACGATAGGCTCCGGTAATATTGGCTCCTCTTCTTCCTCCTGAGTTAATTCTTCTCCATTCTCGCCGGTATTATCTTCAGGATCCTTAGCTTGTCCATATTCATCTTCAAAATTAATATCATTTGTTTTACTAGAATCGTCATTTATGTTATCAATTATATTTTCCTTATCCAAATCATCAGAAACATTACTTGTAGGGCCCTTATTACTTATTAAAACCACAAGTAATAGTACAAGCAGTATTGCTACTTGGACAAGTAATACTATTTTTAACTTCCTGTTCATATAATTATCCTTTCTTAGGGAATTTATTTGTATTTTAACACATAATTACTACATAAAAAACCCTCTAACCAAAATAATCATACTTAATTTGGATAGAAGGCTATAATATATCATCTATTTATCTTTCTTAGAAAATTTATCTTTTATCTTACCAAAGAAACCTTTCTTTTGCTTGGTTTCTAAGTTACTTCTTAAACCCTTAACACCAGTAATATAGATACCACTAATTACTGCTTTTACCTCTTTCTTAACAGGAATAATTTCAAATACCTTAGGGTCACACATCATAGACATAACTTTTGGTCCGATTTTAGCTTTAACAATAGGAACCTTAGAACGGCGGAGGTATTTAGGTGTCTGTTCTAAAACCATTTTAGGAAGATTTGCTTCCGATAATTTCATTTTCTTTTTATCAATTACAAGAATAGAAAATGTTTGAGCCGCTGCTTTCATCTGAGCTTCAGCTTCTTCCTGCCTAGTTTGCAGTTTCTTTCCTAAGAAATAAAGACCTACAAATACTCCTATTATAACGGCTACTATAATCAATATTACAATCCATGTAGTGTTCATGTACTTATGTACCTCCTGTATATCAATTTATTTAAACTTTATATTAAGGTAATATTCATTATATCATACCCAAGCGGGACAATAAAAAATAAATATTGTCCCGTTTAGGGTATCCTTTTGGGTTGGGCAAGGCTTATTGTATCATTTTTTTAATAAAAAATAAATAGCAAAATAAAAAATATGGTTACTAATTTTTAGGATTGGACTAATGAAGCATTTTTATCCAGCATTTCTTTGATAATACTTTGGACGTAAGAGCCTAGATGCCTTCGCTGGTCCTTGTCCAACTGCTTAGGGTAAATGGGTTTCCCAAATTCTATAACAACCTTGGCCGGTCTAACCCAAGGGGAATGATTTTCATAAATTTCATCTGTATTACTTATGGCTACGGGAACAATGGCGCATCCGGTCTTTTCTGCCACTTTAAAGCTTCCTTCTTTAAAGGGAAGCATTTCCTTACCTTGACTGCGGGTGCCTTCCGGAGATATAAAGATGGAGTAGCCGGCCTTAATTTGTTCAATAGCCTGAAGTATTGTCTTCATACCCTGCCTAATGTCATCCCTATCAAGGAATAAGCATTGAAGTAAAACCATCCAGGTTCTTAAAAAAGGGATTTTTTTAATTTCCTTCTTTGCCATAAATCCTGTAAGTGTCGGTAAACAGACATAGGATAAGGGAATATCAAAATAACTTCTATGATTAGCTATATATAATATAGGTTCATTAGTGGGAATATTTTCTTTACCGATTACTGTCTTCTTAACTCCGGCAATAAATAAAACTATATGAAAAGCAGCTACAACTATTTTCTGAGAGCTGGCAACTTGTGCCCGACGGTTAAATTTACCGATAATAAATTCAATTATAAATAAGGGAATACTTATAATAAAAAATATTAGTAAAAATAAAAGAATTAGTATAAGCCTCATAGCTTACCTCCTGTAATTTAAAGGTGAACACTTAAAATGAAAAGAGATTTAAAAATCTCTTTTCATTTAGAAATTAATATTATTCTATGGAATTTGTGTTACTTAATTCTTGATTAATATCCATATTCATATCATTGTTGTAAAAGACCGGATCCATATTTTCATTATCTAATATTTCTTCATGGTTATTTTCAAGATCTTCATTATCTAATTCCCGGCTAGGGTCTTCTACATCAATTTCACCCTCAGGAATAGGAGTAGGTGTAGGAGTCGGAGTAGGTGTAGGTGTAGGTGTGGGAGTCGGAGTAGGTGTAGGTGTAGGTATTGGGCTTGGAGTAGGTTTAGGTGTAGGGGTTGGAGTTGGAGTGGGCTTATAATTAATCAGGTCAGCATATTTTTTTTCATAATCAAAACCATCGCTGGGCTTATAATTATAATATTCCTCCAAAGTAAGCTTATTTGTATAAAGATAATTAGCTAAATCCTCTCCTACATATCGTATATGCCATGGCTCATATGCGTATCCTGTAATTTCATAATGATCCTTTGGATAGCGTATGATAAATCCGTACTCATGGGCGTGTTTTGCCAGCCATTTACCTTCAGCTGTTTTGGCAAATTCAGGTACCAACTTGAAATTAACGGACTTTGATGAAACGTCCATGGCAAGACCGGTCTGATGTTCACTGGTTCCGGGGGCGGCTGAATATTTAAGGGTATGTTCTTTACCTTTTTTTACTATGTTATCTAAAAATATTTCTTTCTGCCTATCATAGGATCTATAACCGGAGATTCCATATAAGGAATATCCCTCCTTTAATGCCGCGCTAAATAACTTCTCTATAGCCTGGGCAGCCTCTAACCTTAATAATTTTCTTTCGCTATAGGATATAATGTCAAAAGGTATTGCCGGAATTACCAAATTCTCCGGAACAAAGTCCTTTGGTAAGCTATGTTCTTGGTTTACAAATACTGTAATGCTGTTAGGATCTAAATCTATCTCTCTGGTTGTATCTGGCATTTGTCCCTCTTCATTATATTCATTATTATTATCATATTCATATGTAGGAGGAATATATGTATAATTATCAGAATCATTTTTATTGGCATCGGTAGAAACTGAGGCCGATGCCCTACTCCGATCAGCATAAACAGGCTTATCTTTATTCCTTGAACTTTTCCAAAATACTACTATGCCGGTTATGGATAATGCTGCCAACAAATATATAATAAGTGGAATTTTAACTTTCTTCATTTTTCCTCCTGTTGTAGTCAATATGCCATAGGGGCTACACCTATGACGGGGTCTTCTAAGGTAATAAATTCAGGTATAGTATAACATAAATTTACTAATATGAGAATAAACTTTATTGTAAATTATAGACTGGCATAATATTCATTTAATAAATCTGTTTTTATTTGGTACAATTTACTAGAAAGGTCTACGTAAACATTATGTGGATTTGTAAGCCTTCTGCATTCGTCCCAAAGGGTATCCTGCTCTTTTGCACAATAATCCCGTATCTCCATAACGGAAGGAGAAGTATATACACATTTACCATTAATAAATATTGGTACTAATAATTCTCTTAATGTATAGGTGTTTGGTTTAAGATAAGTTTTTTTCCAGGTTGCAATAGGGTCAAATAACAAAAGGGGTTTATCAGAAGTAAAATGCTCATCATGTAAGGTTATTAAATCAGCCTTTACTTTTCCGCTATCCTTTTCATATATTCTGTAGATCTTTTTATTTCCGGGATTAGTTATCTTCCATTGATTTTCCGATAGTTTCATACGGGGAATAAATTTATCGCCTTTTTTAATGGCAGAAAGTTTATAAACTCCACCAAAAGAAGGGCAGTCTTTGGAAGTAATTAATTTTGTACCTACTCCCCAGGAATCAATTTTGGCATCCTGAGCTATTAGGGATTCAATAACATATTCATCAAGATCACTAGAAGCTGTTATGGTAGCATCGGTAAAGCCGGCCTCATCAAGCATTTTTCTGGCCATTTTAGATAAGTAGGCCAAATCACCGCTATCTAGGCGGATACCATATTTTTCAGGCATCTTACCGCTGTCACGGAGTTCTTTAAAAACCTTTATGGCATTGGGAACACCGGTGCGCAAGGTATCATAAGTATCTACCAGTAAAGTTGTATTCAAAGGATAAAGCTCGGCATATTTACGAAAAGCTGTCAGTTCATCGTCAAAGCTCATAATCCAGCTGTGGGCATGGGTTCCTAGGGCAGGCAGGTCGTAAAGTTTGGCAGATAAGACATTACTGGTTCCAATGCAGCCCCCTATTACTGCTGCTCTTGCCCCTAAGGTTCCGGCATCGGGACCCTGGGCCCGTCTTAAGCCAAATTCCATTACCGGTGCACCGCTAGCAGCATAAACCACCCTGGAAGCCTTTGTGGCAATTAAGCTTTGATGATTAATAATATTAAGTATGGCAGTTTCAATTAATTGGGCTTCCATAATGGGAGCTACTACTTTTAATAGTGGTTCCATGGGAAAGACAACGGTTCCTTCGGGAATAGCATAAATATCTCCGGTAAAATGAAAGTTCTTTAGATAATTAAGAAAATTCTCATCAAATATTTTTAAAGACCTTAAATATTCGATATCATCATCTTTAAATCTAAGATTTTTAACATATTCTATTACCTGCTCTAATCCGGCGCAGATAGCATAGCCGCTATTACATGGATTATCCCTATAAAATACGTCAAAAACAACGATTTCATTCATGTTATTATTAAAATATCCTTGCATCATAGTCAGCTCATAGAAGTCTGTAAGTAACGTTAAATTTTGTTTACCCATTTTATCACCTTCACTTTTATTTTATATATAGGTTAATATTTGTAGACTTGCTTTATGCAATAATCTATCTTATATTAATTAATTTTTAAAGTATAAATTTATTCTATCTCATATAATACCACATTAAACAACATTCAAGATATACCAGTTTTCGCTCAAAGTCAAGAAAGAAGTAACTATTGACATTCTGCAAATTTTATACTATTATTAAAAAAATAAAATGATAAAGACGTTGACGGAGAGAGTAAGCATTCAGTAAAAATTACAGCGAGCCGGAGATAGTGCAAGCCCGGTATGAGTAGCGGATGTCTGAAAATCACTCCCTAGTTGCAAGACCCAAAGATAGATTCATATATTTATCCAGTAGGTCAAGCCGGTTTCCACCGTTATATGGATAGTGTATGAATGCCTTTAGCAGTGTATACGAAACAGGTGGTTAGTGATAGCGTAAGCTCTCATCCTTTTTCGGATGAGGGCTTTTTTGTATAATGTATGTAAGTAATTAATAGAATGGAGGATTATTATGTACGATAAAGTGTCGACGGATTTAAACTTTGTCGAAAGAGAAAAGAAAATCTTAAAGTTCTGGGAAGAAAACAAGATCTTTGAAAAAAGCATCGAAGCCGGAAAAGGTAAAAAAAGCTTCACCTTTTATGACGGCCCTCCCACCGCCAACGGTAAGCCCCATATCGGCCATGTGCTGACAAGGGTAATTAAAGACATTATACCTAGATATCGTACAATGAAGGGGTATAATGTTCTTCGTAAGGCAGGCTGGGATACCCATGGACTTCCTGTGGAATTGGAAGTGGAAAAGCTTCTTGGAATTAGCGGAAAAGAGCAGATTGAAGAATATGGACTAGAGCCCTTTATACAAAAATGTAAAGAGAGCGTATGGAAATACAAGGGCATGTGGGAGGACTTCTCCGGAACTGTAGGCTACTGGGTTGATATGGATGATCCCTATGTAACCTATGAAAATGATTATATCGAATCTGTATGGTGGTCATTAAAGCAGATTTGGGATAAGAATTTATTATATAAGGGACATAAAATAGTTCCATACTGCCCAAGATGTGAAACCCCCTTATCCAGCCATGAAGTGGCCCAGGGTTATAAAAATGTAAAAGAAAAATCATTAATTGCAAAATTTAAGTTAAAAGATAAAGAAAATGAGTATATCTTGGCATGGACAACTACCCCATGGACCCTACCCTCTAATGTGGCCCTTTGTGTTAATCCTGATGAGACTTATGTTAAGGTTAAAGTTCAAGTAGATGATAAGGGAAATGTAATAGGCAAAAGTTGCTCATGTGGCCATGATCATGAAGTGGCAAGTCCGGCAGGAGAAGAAAAATATATTCTGGCTGAGGCCCTTCTTAGTGTAATTGAAGGGGATTATGAAATCGAGGAAAGATTTTCAGGTAAGGATTTAGAGTATACCGAATATGAGCCCTTATTTGATTATGCTAAGATTGATAAGAAGGCTTATTATGTAACATGTGACAGTTATGTTACATTAACTGATGGTACCGGTGTTGTTCATATTGCCCCGGCCTTTGGTGAAGACGACTCAAGGGTAGGTAGAGATTATGATCTGCCTCATGTACAGCTGGTGGATGGCAGAGGGGAATTTAAAGCAGAAGCCACAGATATTGCAGGACTCTTTTGTAAGGATGCAGATGAGCCCATTATGAAGATTCTCTATAACAAAGGCTTATTATTTAAGGTATTAAATTTTGAGCATAGTTATCCTTTCTGCTGGAGATGTGACACTCCTTTGATTTATTATGCCAGAGAATCCTGGTTTGTTAAAATGACAGCAGTTAAGAAGCAAATGATAGAAAATAACAATACAATTAATTGGATGCCAGAAAGCATTGGCCAAGGCCGATTTGGGGACTGGTTAAAGAACTTACAGGATTGGGGTCTATCTAGGGATCGTTATTGGGGTACACCTCTTCCGATTTGGGAATGTGAGGATGGACATTTTCACTGTATCGGAAGTATAGAAGAACTTAAAGCTATGTCAGATAATTGCCCTGATGATATTGAGCTTCATCGTCCTTTCATTGATGAAGTTACAATTAAATGTCCAGAGTGTGGTAAGGAAATGACTAGGGTTAAGCCGGTTATTGACTGCTGGTATGATTCTGGAGCCATGCCTTTTGCTCAGTGGCACTATCCATTTGAGAATAAGGAAATTTTCGAAGAAAGATTCCCTGCTGACTTTATCAGTGAGGCAGTTGACCAGACCAGAGGTTGGTTTTATTCCCTCCTTGCAATTTCCACATTGATTTTTGGTGAAACTTCATTTAAAAACTGTATAGTTTTAGGCCATGTACAGGATGAGAACGGTCAAAAAATGTCTAAGTCAAAGGGTAATGCAGTAGATCCTTTTGATGCCTTGTCAAAGCATGGGGCAGATGCCATCCGTTGGTACTTCTCTGTTAACTCAGCCCTATATTTGCCTAATCGTTTCTACCACGGGGCAGTTACGGAAGGACAGAGAAAGTTTATGAGTACCCTTTGGAACACTTATTACTTCTATGTACTGTATGCCAATATAGACCAATTTGATGCAACAAAGTATAAACTAGAATATGATAAGCTTCCGGTTATGGATAAGTGGCTCTTATCAAGATTAAATACTTTGATTAAATCCGTAGATCAGTATTTAGAAAATTATAAAATCACAGAAGCAGCCAGACTGATGAATGATTTTGTAGATGAGCTATCTAACTGGTATGTAAGAAGAAACAGAGAGCGTTTTTGGGCTAAGGGAATGCCCCAGGATAAGATTAATGCCTATATGACCTTATATACTACCTTGGTTGAATTTAGTAAGTTGGCAGCTCCATATATTCCCTTTATGACTGAGGATATTTATCAGAATTTGGTGGTGAATTTAGATAAAGAGGCCCCTGAAAGTATACATCTAAGTTCATATCCTACTTATAATGAGGCCTTTATCCATAAGAAGCTGGAAGAGGATATGAAAGAAGTCCTAGAGATTGTTGTTCTTGGCCGTGCTTGCAGAAATGCTGCCAATATAAAGAATCGTCAACCAATCGGTAAGATGTATGTTAAGGCAGATAATACTTTATCTGAGTTCTTCATAGATATAATTGCCGATGAGCTTAATGTAAAGGAAGTTGTATTTACAGATGATGTGAGAGAATATACAACTTACAGCTTTAAACCTTTGCTTAAAACCCTAGGACCTAAATTCGGTAAACAAATAGGTGCCATAAGAAAGGCTTTATCTGAGCTTAATGGTAATGAAGCTATGGAAGAAATTAATGCTAGCGGAAAGCTTAGTCTTTTGCTGGAGGGTTCCACTGTCTATATCGATAAGGAAGACCTGCTTATTGAAGCTACTCAGGCAGAAGGTTATGTATCAGATTCAGACCATGGAGTTACGGTTGTTCTAGATACCAAACTGACAGAGGAATTAATAGAAGAAGGATTTGTCCGTGAAATTATCAGCAAGCTTCAGACTATGCGTAAGGAAGCAGATTTTGAAGTTATGGATCACATCCGGGTATTTGCTGATAAGAATGAGAAAATCAAAGCTATAATAGAGCGAAACGCTGATGAGATAAAATCAGAGGTATTGGCAGATGATATAGACTTTAGCAAGGTACAAGGATATACAAAGCAGTGGAATATCAACGGTGAAGAAGTTACCCTGGCCATAGAAAGGTTATAGTATTATTTAACTTGTTACATTTACTTTTGGCCGATTATGTAATATAATGATGGTGTAAATATATTAGCTAAAATAATCGGAAAGGCGGGGGTCCCATGAAGCTTATTTATGTAATTGTACGAAATATTGACAGCGGTGATGTTACTGCTGAATTAAATAAACATGGTTACTATGTAACTAAGCTGGCATCAACAGGGGGTTTTTTACGGGAAGGCAATACAACTTTAATGATAGGAACCGATGAAGAAAAGGTAGATGAAGTAATTGATATAGTAAAAAAGGCTTGTGGCCCCAGAAAACAAGTTATTTCAAATCCTGTTGCAACCGGTGAATATACATCTATGAATGTAGTAGTAAATGTAGGTGGTGCCACCATATTTGTCATGGATGTGGATCGCTTTGAGAAAATTTAAAGACTACCTCCTAAATATTTTATTTAAGACATAAAGAGTTGATTCTTAGATAAGGTAAGAGAGAACAAGGTGAACTAAAGCTTGTTCTCTTTTTACCTTTATATTTTGCAAAGGTTCTATTGATACAAGAAAAGTAAATGGTTTAAAAAAATATTATAATTATATTAAATGCTTTATTTTTTAGTCAAAATATGTTATAAATGAATGAGTATAAAATGATATTAGGCAGGGGCTATACTTCCCTGACCTGAAAGGAAAGGATATAAATATGAAGAAGATTATAGCACTTATGGTATTATGCCTTAGTATTATGTTGGCAGTTCTTGGATGTGGCAAGGATAAAGGTAAGGATGAAGAGGAGGGTAAACAGGAGGAAACTCTTACACCTGTAGAAAATGAGGATAATGATACTGAGACAGTAGAGCCCATGGAGAATCCTATAGTTAAGGAAGATTATGATTACAATGATTATATTAAGCTAGGAAAATATAAGGGCATTGAGGTTAAGCTAGAAAAGCTAGAGGTTGATGAGATTGATATAGACATTGCAATTCAGCAATATCTTATTGACCATGACGCAGAGCCTATTGAGGTTACCGACAGAGCGGTACAGTTGGGAGATATCGTTAATATAGACTTTGTAGGATATCATAATGGTGAGCCTTTCGAAGGGGGTTCTGCAGAAGATTATGATTTAATTATAGGTTCAGGAGCATTTATTGAAGGCTTTGAAGATCAGCTGATAGGTGCTAATATAAATGATGAAGTCGAAGTTAATGTGGTTTTCCCTGAGGATTATCCCCATGCTAAGATGGCAGGGGAACCGGCTTTATTTAAAGTTAAGCTTAATGGCATAAAGTATTATGAACTTACAGATGATATTTTAAAGAGCTTGGATTTTGAGACAGAAGAAGCTTATAGGGAAAGTCTCCGCCAAGAATTAGAGGAAAATAATCAAGAGCTAATGGAAAATAAAAGGGCAAATTATATTTACGATGCTGTTGTAAAAGCCTCTGAAATTACCTTGCCTGAAAATTTAGTAGAGTATTATTTATATGACTTTAAAGTCTTTTATCATAATTATGCAGCAAGCGCTAACATGACTTTGGAGAACTTTGTTACAATGAACGGTTATTCTATGGAGGAGTTTGAAGCTGATCAAAAAGACTATGCAGACAGAATGGCAACAAGAGAGTTAATAATTAAGGCTATCAGTGCTGCTGAAGGTATAGAAATAACAGAAGATGAGTTTCAAGATAGAGTAACAGAATATGCAAATGAACAAGGATTTGAATCAAATGAAGAGTTTTTAGAATATGTAAATGCTGATGTAATAAGGGAAGATTTATTATATGATAAAATCATTCAATTTCTTATTGATGAATCCGTAGAGGCATAATTTAGTAATTATTATTATAAAATATTGACAAGAAAATCCTATTGTGTTATACTACGCAAGGTTCTGTTATAAAAAGGATATGGCTTATTAAGGCTCTTGGTCCAATCAGACTAAGAGCCTTTTAATATGGTTTTATATTATAAAATTGTAAAGTGTGAAAGTAAGAAACATTTCATTTAAATGTATATAATATGATTTATTAATTTACAATTATAATGAATATTGTTTGTAGCAAAGTTATTAAGAAGAATAAGTAATTAAGAGAGGGATTTTAATGGAAACAAACGGATTTGAATATATGAATTTATGCCCAGAGATACTTAGGGCAGTAAAAGAGATGGGATTTGAGGAAATGTCGCCGATACAGGCAAAGGCAATTCCTGCTATGTTAAGTGGAAAAGATATAATTGGACAAGCTCAAACAGGTACCGGTAAAACGGCAGCCTTTGGCATACCACTTTTACAAAAGCTAGATCCTAATGATAAATCATTGCAGGCTATGGTCTTATGTCCAACCAGGGAATTAGCAGTGCAAGTAGCTGATGAACTACGTAAACTGGCTAAGTTTATGCATGGTATAAAGGTACTTCCTATATATGGAGGTCAGGAAATAACAAAGCAAATACGCTCCCTTAAGGGAGGTATTCAGGTGATTATCGGTACCCCCGGTAGGGTAATGGATCATATGAGAAGAAAAACCATACGGACAAGTAACATTAAATTAATAGTACTTGATGAGGCAGATGAAATGCTTAATATGGGATTTCGTGAGGATATTGAAACCATATTAAAGGATATGCCAGAAGAAAGACAGACTGCCCTTTTTTCTGCAACCATGCCGGGGCCGATTATGGATATTGCCCGAACATATCTGAATAATGCTGAAATTATAAAGGTTATAAGAAAGGAACTTACGGTTCCAAAGATAGAACAGTACTATTATGAAGTAAGCCCCAAGATGAAGGAAGAGGTATTATCTAGGCTTTTAGATATTTATAACCCTAAGTTGTCTTTAGTATTTTGTAATACAAAGAAAATGGTAGATGAGTTAACAGAAAATTTACAGGGTAGGGGCTATTTTGCCGAAGGACTCCACGGTGATATGAAACAGCAGCAAAGAGATAGGGTTATGAGAAGTTTTCGCAGCGGAAGAACAGATATCCTGGTGGCAACGGATGTTGCGGCAAGGGGTATTGACGTTGATGATGTGGAGGCTGTGTTTAATTATGATGTCCCTCAGGATGATGAGTATTATGTCCATAGAATAGGGCGAACCGGCCGTGCAGGAAGAGAGGGTAAGGCATTTACCTTGGTAGTAGGTAAGGAAGTATATAAGCTAAGGGATATCCAAAGGTATTGTAAGACTAAGATTAAACTTAAGCCCATTCCTTCTATCAGTGATGTTACGGAGGTTAAGGCAGGAAAGATATTGGATAGGATGTTTAATATTATGGAAAATGAAGACCTGTCAAGGATGATTGACTTAATCGAAAGCAGAATTAATGAGGAAGATAAGTACACATCCCTAGATATGGCAGCTGCATTTTTAAAACATCTGATGGGGGATGAAAGATGTGAAACAGAAATTGATAGAGCTTACGGAGATTTTGGAGATACCGGTGCTGAAGAGGGTATGGTTAGACTATTTATTAATATCGGAAAGAAGCAAAAGATAAGACCCGGTGATATCTTAGGGGCAATTGCCGGGGAAACAGGAATACCCGGTAAACTTATCGGAACCATTGATATGTATGATAAATATACCTTTGTTGAGGTTCCCAGGGAACATGCTTCGGATGTTATTCAGACTATGAAGACAGCCAAGATAAAGGGAAGAAGCCTAAATATAGAGCCGGCTAATAGAAAGTAATTACTATTACTTGACGTATTTTGAGAAAATGCGTATAATGATAATAATTACTACTATTATCTAATCAATCGGTATTAGTAATTAGTTATAGTTTAGGAGTTGATGAATATGGCTATAACAAAATACAGTCGGCAAAGAGAGGCTATTAAGGAGTTTCTGTCTAAGACCAAAAGTCATCCTACAGCAGATGATATATACATGAATATCAAGGAGATATATCCTAATATTAGCCTAGGTACCATCTATAGAAATCTAAATCTTTTGGCTGAAAAGGGAGAAATTATAAAGGTGAATGGTATTAACGGAAGTGACCATTTTGACGGTAATACCAAACCCCATTATCATTTTTTGTGTAAAGAGTGTCAAAAGATATCAGATTTAGAAATGGAGCCCATTGATCATATCAATGGCCTTGCCAATGAGAATTTTTCGGGAAAAGTTGAGGGCCATGTAACCTATTTTTATGGTACCTGTCCCAAGTGCTTAGAATAATTATTTAGACTGTATTATAGTAGTATTAAGGTGTACTGATATTTCCTTATCTGATGGAACTATCAGTACACCTTATATTTTACCTAAACTTATTAGTAAGAATTAATTGTTCTTTTTACATAGCTTGTATGAAGTATATCATGGGCCTTATGGCTTCCGGGCTCTTCTAAGAACTCCTCATATAACTGCTTAATAGCAGGGTTTTCATGGGATTTTCTTAATGGCATTAAAGTATCAATATCATATAGAGCTTTTGCCCTTAAGGCTTTGATATCTGTAGTGTTTCTGACATTAGCCGGTTGATGAGGCTGGCCGCCGCCATTGACACATCCTCCTGGACAAGCCATGATTTCCACAAAGTGGTAATTGGACTTACCTGATTTTATTTCTTCTAAAATTGTTCTGGCATTGTTAAGTCCGGAGGCTACAGCTACATTTATATCCATACCGGCTACGTGATAGGTTGCTTTTTTAACACCTGCGGTTCCTCTAACTTCTGTAAAATCAGGACTTGGAAGTTCTTCCTTAGTCAGGGTTTCAACTGCAGTTCTTAAAGCGGCCTCCATAACACCTCCGGTAGCACCAAAGATAACGCCGGCACCGGTGGAACGGCCTAGGGGATCGTCAAATTCTTCATCGGGAAGTGCATGGAAGTTTAGTCCTACCCTTTCAATCATTCTTGCCAGTTCTCTTGTGGTGATTGATATATCAACATCAGGTAATCCGGCAGCGTTTTGATCATCTCTGCCTATTTCAAATTTCTTTGCTGTACAAGGCATAACACTTACCATAACGATTTTTTCCGGATCAAGACCCATTTTATTTGCGTAATAAGTCTTTGTTATGGCACCAAACATCTGTTGAGGTGATTTACAGCTGGATAGATGATCTAACATATCCGGATAATAGTGTTCACAGTATTTAATCCATCCGGGGGAGCAGGAAGTGATTAAAGGCAGTACTCCGCCGTTTTGTACCCGGTCAATAAACTCCGCTGCTTCTTCCATAATGGTTAAATCTGCCGCAAAATCTGTATCAAATACCTTATCAAAGCCAAGTCTGCGAAGGGCAGCAACCATTTTACCCTGAACGTTAGTGCCGATAGGAAGTCCAAAGGCTTCTCCTAAAGCTGCACGAACAGCAGGTGCTGTTTGAACAATTACATACTTATGGGGATCGTTAAGGGCAGCAAATACCTCATCAACATGATCCTGTTCATAAAGAGCACCGGTGGGGCAAACTGCAATACACTGTCCGCAAGATACGCAGCTGGTTTCAGCAAGATCCATTTCAAAGGCACAGGATATATTGGTCTTAAAACCTCTTTCGTTGGCGCCGATTACGCCGATGCCCTGTACATGCTCACATACTGCAGAGCAACGACGACAAAGAATACATTTGTTATTATCCCTTACCATATGGGCAGAGGATCCATCTAATTCATATTCATTACGTTCACCTTCATAGGCAGTTTCATTTTCAACCTTCAAATCATAGCATAGTTTCTGAAGTTCACAGCTCCCGCTTCTTACGCAGGAGAGACATTTTCTATCATGGTCCGAAAGGATTAGTTCCAAGGTATGCCTGCGGGATGCAAGAACCTTTGGAGAGTCTGTGCGAATTTCCATACCCTCGGCAACCGGATAAACACAGGATGCTACCAGGCTTCTTGCACCTTTTACTTCTACAACACAGATACGACAGGCACCGATTTCATTGATTTCTTTTAAGTAGCAAAGAGTAGGAATTTCAATATGTGCCAGTCTGGCTGCTTCTAAGATAGTGGAACCCTTCGGAACATCTATGGATATACCATTTATTTTTACATTTACAGTTTCCATACTAACCTCCATTCTAGCGTATCGATATAGCCTTAAAGCGGCATTTTTCCATACATGCACCACATTTTATACACTTACTTTGATCGATGACATGGGCTTCCTTAACTTTACCGGAAATAGCATCGTTTGGACAGACTCTGGCACATAAGGTACAGCCTTTACATAATTCTTCATCTATAACGTAAGATAACAGTGCCTTACATACACCTGCCGGACATTTCTTATCTACAACGTGAGCTATGTATTCATCTTTAAAGAACTTAATAGTGGATAAAACAGGATTAGGTGCACTTTGACCAAGTCCACAGAGGGAATTTTCTTTAATATACAGACATAATTCTTCTAATTTGTCTATATCCTCAACAGTACCCTTACCCTGGGTTATTTTGTCTAAAATTTCGTATAGTCGTTTGGTACCTATACGACAAGGGGTACATTTTCCGCAGGATTCATCAACGGTAAATTCAAGGAAGAACTTGGCTATATCCACCATACAGTTGTCTTCATCCATAACAATAAGTCCGCCGGAACCCATCATAGAACCGATCTTTAGTAAGTTATCGTAGTCGATAGGAATATCATAATGCTCTACCGGAATACATCCACCTGAAGGTCCGCCGGTTTGTGCGGCCTTAAATTTCTTACCGTTAGGAATTCCTCCGCCGATTTCTTCTACAACTTCACGAAGGGTTGTACCCATAGGTACTTCTACAAGACCGGTATTGTTGATATTACCACCTAGGGCAAATACCTTAGTACCTTTGGATTTTTCGGTACCCATTGAGTTAAACCATTCCGGTCCGTTTAAAATAATAGGCGGAATGTTAGCATAAGTTTCAACGTTATTTAAAAGAGTAGGTTCTTTAAATAAACCTTTTTGTGCAGGGAAAGGAGGACGGGGGCGAGGCTCACCACGGTTGCCTTCTATGGAAGTTAAAAGAGCGGTTTCCTCACCACAGACAAAGGCTCCTGCTCCAAGTCTCAGTTCAATATCAAAATCAAAACCTGTACCAAATATATTTTTACCCAGTAATCCGTACTCTCTGGCCTGGGATATGGCTATTTTTAGACGATTAACGGCAATGGGATATTCAGCACGGACATAAATATAACCTTGGTTTGCTCCGATGGCATATCCGGCTATGGCCATAGCTTCTAAGACTACATGAGGGTCCCCTTCCAAAACGGAACGATCCATAAATGCACCGGGATCACCTTCGTCTGCATTACAGCAAACATATTTTTGTTTTGACTGGTTTTCTTTGGCTAGTTTCCATTTTAGACCGGTTGAGAAACCGCCGCCGCCTCTGCCTCTTAGGCCGCTGTCTAAAAGAACTTGAATAACTTGATCGGGTGTATATTCTGTTAATACCTTTCCTAAGGCCTCATAACCATGGGTTGCAATATACTCATCAATATTTTCAGGATTAATAACACCACAGTTGCGTAGGGCTATTCTATGTTGTTTTTTATAGAAATCAGTTTCATTTATTGAAGTAAATCCATCCTGGGATATGGTATCTTTATAAACCAGCCTTGAAACTATACGTCCCTTTAACAGATGCTCGTTGACAATTTCAGGAACATCCTCAGGCTTAACCAAGGAATAGAAGGTTGCTTCGGGGTAAACAATTACAATGGGGCCTAAAGCACACAATCCGTGGCAACCGGTTTGTACAACTGCCACTTCATCTTTTAGGCCGGCTTTATTTATTTCTTCATTTAAGCACTCTAAAATCTTTGGTGTTCCGGAGGAAGTACAACCGGTTCCACCGCAGACTAATACATGGGAACGATACATAATGTGACCTCCTTCAGCTATCCGATTATCTCGGAGATGGTGTATTTATTCACTATCTGACCACGGATGATATGCTGATCCAGCACTTCTAATGCTTTTTCCGGTGTCATTTTTACATAAGTTACTTTTTCTTTACCGGGTTCTATAACTTCTACAATCGGCTCGTATTTGCACATCCCTATACATCCGGTTTGAGTTACCATAACATTTGATAAACCCTTTTCCTGTACCGCATTAGCAAGGGTGGTCAGTACAGGTCTTGCACCACTGGCAATACCGCAGGTTGCCATTCCGACTACAATACGAGTCTGATTACTCTCTTCATTGCGAAGACCCATCTGCCCCTGCATTTTTTCTCGGATTGCTTTCAGCTCATCTAGAGATTTCATCTGCTTTCCTCCTATTAATATAATAAAATAAGAATTCATAAGATAATGGTTAGAAAAACTGACCTTTACTTACTTCTTTATGGTTTTGGTCTAGATAATCACGAATAAATTTTGCGACTTCTGCTGTATCAAATGGGATATCACCGAGGATTTCCCGCAGCTTTCTTGTATCTAGTTCATATTCAATTCCTTCACATTCATAAATGTAAAGAAAATCAATATTTTGATTAGTCAAAATTAAAGTGTAAATAGTAGAACATATATCTCCCAGTGGCATCCGATCAATATGGGATAATCCAAAGGAAACATCAACTAAAGTTCCTCTTCCCGGTGTGGAATCCATATAAAAGCTTCCCCCCGTAAGCTGGGCAGCCTGTTTTAAAAAGGGGATTCCAAGTCCCACCTTCCTTGTGGAGCGGGTAGTAAAAAAGGGATCTTCTACCTTTGAGAGATCTTGCTTTGACATACCGCAGCCATTATCTCGTATTTTAATTGCCAGGATATCCTTATTTATATGTATTCTAACTTCTATTACGATAAAATCGGCTCCTGCACTAATAGAATTATTTACAATATCCAGAATGTTTAATGATATTTCAGTTAACATCTTAATTCATCTTAATTATATTTAGCCAAAATATCTTCAACGTCATCTGCGGTTATCTTACCATAAACGTCTTCATTTATAGTAATAACCGGAGCCAAACCACATGCACCGATGCAGCGGCAGGATTCTAATGAGAATTTTCTGTCCTCGGTACATTCTCCGTCAGAAATTTTTAATGTCTCTTTGAGTTTGTCAAGAATATCCCCGGCGCCTTTTACATAACAGGCTGTTCCAAGGCAAACTGAAATTTTATATTTGCCCTTGGGGTTAAGTGAAAATTGAGAGTAGAAAGTGACAACGCCATAAACTTTTTCTAGGGGAATATCAAGTTCATTAGAAATAACAGTTTGAACCTCAATAGGAAGATAGCCATATATCTCCTGTGCCTGCTGTAAAATAGGCATTAGGGCGCCTTTATCACCTTTATGTTCAGCAATTACTTTAAGAAGTTTTTTATGCTGCTCGCTAGTTCCGGCAAAAGGTATTGTACTTTGTTTTAAACCCATTATATAACCTCCTCGTTAATATTAATCAGGCCAAAAATCATAACCATTATAGCACGGGATTGTTAAAATATCTACAAAAATCTTTCACAATCATACAACTTTTTATATTACAGAATGTTCTAAATGTTTTAATGATAGAGTTTAATTTTATTTAATATGTATACAAATAGATCTAAATTGATAAAAGGTTTGTTGAAATAAGACATAGTACCTGGTAATTGCTATCAGAGATAAGTTATATTATAATAATTATAATATAATTAAATATTTAACACAATTTTTACATCATGTCTCAAATAATGGTATAAGTTACATAATATAGTTTAGAGGGAATGTTATAAATAATATTAAATGGGAGAGATAGAAGATGACTATCAAGGAGATAAAAGAAGCCCTAAAAGCAAGATTTATTTGCGGAGAAGAACTGCAGCATAGGCAGGTTCACTGTGCTTGCGGCTCAGATATGATGAGTGATGTACTGGCCTTTATGAAGGATAGGGCAGTATTACTTACGGGACTATGTAATCCTCAGGTAATTCGTACTGCAGAGATGATGGATGTGGTCTGTATCGTATTTGTAAGAGGAAAAATTCCTGATGAAACCATGATAGAAATGGCTAAAGAAAGGGAAATTGCCCTTCTAAGTACCGGACATAGAATGTTTTCTGCCTGTGGTATATTGTATGAGAAGGGTCTTCGGGGAGGGGGGCCATATCATGAATGAAAAAATCATCCTAAATTACAATGTAGATTCCGGTGATTTTACCAGAGCCGGAGAAGCTTCCAGTAATGTTAAAAAGAAGCTGAAACTTATGGGGTTTGATCCCAATATTGTAAGAAAGGTTGCCATATCATTATATGAAGGAGAAATTAATATGGTAATTCATTCTTATGGGGGAACAATCCAGGTAATTATATCTCCCGATGTTATAAAAATGATATTAAAGGACAAAGGTCCGGGAATTGAGGATATTGAACTGGCCATGCAAGCAGGCTATACTACGGCTCCGGATAATATCAGATCTTTAGGTTTTGGTGCAGGCATGGGCCTGCCCAATATGAAGAAATATTCTGATGAACTAAAAATAGAAAGCAAATTAGGTCAAGGGACTACGGTTACAATGAAGGTTTACATACCAAAAGAAATGTGATTATGTTAAAAGGATAAAAGATTTTAAATGCTTTTAAAATAAGGGGAGCTTAAGCATGAGTGAATTTTTCAATTCGGTACGATTAAATAAAGAGTTATGCAAAGGGTGCATTAATTGCATCAAAAGATGTCCCACCCAGGCAATTAGGGTGAGGGATGGGAAGGCCTTTATAATTAAGGAATTCTGTATTGACTGTGGAGAGTGTATTCGTATCTGCCCTCATCATGCAAAGAATGCCACTTATGATTCTCCGGATATTATGGACAAATTTGAATATAAAGTGGCTCTTCCGGCTCCGTCTTTATATGGGCAATTTAATAACCTTGAGGATATTAATATTGTACTTACTGCCCTGAAGAAGATGGGCTTTGACCAAGTCTATGAGGTTGCCGCTGCAGCAGAGATTATATCGGAATTAAGCAGAAAATATGTGGCCAATAACAAAGATAAATGGCCAATTATAAGCACTGCTTGTCCCACAGTAGTTCGTCTTATACAAATCAGATTTCCTAATCTTATAGAACATCTTCTTCCCCTATTGCCGCCGGTAGAACTTGCTGCTTCTTTAGCAAGAAAAAAAGCTATGGAAGAAACGGGACTTCCTTCAAATAAAATTGGAGTCATATTCATCTCCCCTTGTCCTGCCAAGGTAACGGCAATAAAATCTCCTATCGGTATAAATAAAAGTGAGATTGACGGTGTACTGGCAATGAAAGAGGTATATACCATCCTACTTCCCTTTATGAAAGAAAGTATGAGTGAAGTTGAAGATTTAGGGGAATCCGGCAGAATCGGAATCGGATGGGGAAGTAGCGGAGGAGAAGCGGGGGCTTTGCTTATTGATAATTACTTGGCAGCTGATGGAATTGAAAATGTGAATCGTATTTTAAATGACCTAGAGGATCAGAAATTTGAACAATTGGAATTTATAGAACTAAATGCCTGTGCCGGGGGATGTGTCGGAGGTGTATTGACAGTAGAAAATCCTTATATAGCCAGGGTTAAATTAAAACGTCTTAGAAAATATCTTCCTGTGGCCTGTACTCACCTTGATAGGAAAGAGCCAGGTAAAAGCAAGGAGGCTTTTTGGACTAAGGATGTACCCTATGAGCCGGTTTTTAAAATAGGAAAGGATATAAAAGATAGTATTAATAAGATGGCTAAAGTGGAAGAGCTTTGTGCCAAGTTTCCGGGACTTGATTGTGGTTCTTGTGGTGCACCGACCTGTAAAGCCTTAGCTGAGGATATTGTTCGTGGAGCAGCTAAGGAAGGAGATTGTATTCATATTCTTAGGGATTATATTCATAAATTATCTGACGAGCTGTCAAGATTAGATAATAAAAAGTAAAGCTATATTATTGTGAAAAGTCTAAGGAGGAAAGCGGTGAAAGTAGAAGAATTAGTTGAATTTGAAGAATTCCGGCTATTAAACGAGGGAAATAATTTAAAAAGGGAGATAAGTGTGCCATATTGCTGTGATTTACTTAGCATAGCTATGTCAAAGATGCCAGAAAATGCGGTATGGATTACGGTAATGGCCAATATTAATACTCTGGCAGTGGCGGCTCTTGCTGAGGCAGCCTGTGTTATTCTGGCAGAAGGAAGCCGGTTAGATGAGCCTGCCATAATTAAAGCAAAGGAGCAGGGCATTACGGTTTTTTATACGGACCAGCCGGTTTTTGAGGCAGCCCTGTTAGTTTACAAAAAACTTAATGCTTAAGCTTTCCTATGATTTACATATCCACTCCTGTTTATCTCCCTGCAGTGATGAAGATATGACACCGGCTAATATTGTAAATATGGCGAAACTTCTGGGACTGGATGTAATTGCGGTAACAGACCATAATAGTTGTAGAAATTGCCCGGCAGTCTATAATTATGCCCAAAAAAATAATATTCTTGTTATTCCCGGAATGGAGCTATGCACTATGGAGGAAGTCCATGTGCTTTGTTTTTTTGAGGAATTGGAAAATGCCATGGCTTTTGATAAATATGTATATGAAAGGCTAATAAAGATTCCTAACAATGAAATGGTATTTGGCAGACAGGAGATATATAATGAGTATGATTCTAAAGTAGCCGAGGAACCATATCTATTAATAAATGCCACAGAAATTTCATTTAACAGCTTGGATAAACTAATGGATGAATTTAAAGGAATATATGTACCGGCCCATGTAGATAAAGATTCTTTTAGTCTATTATCTAATCTAGGATTTGTTCCTATGGAGGCAAAGTTTAAAACCGTAGAGTTTAAGAATAAAAACAAGACAGAAAAACTTTGCAAGACCCATAAATATTTTCAGTCATGTCAAATAATAATAAATTCCGATGCCCATAGTTTGGGTCAGATACAGGAACCGGTTCATTTTATTAATACTAAAGAAAAAAGCAGGAAGGAAATAATTAATGCTTTGACAAGTTAAAGCACTAATTTAGTTTTTATAAGTACAAATCTATAAGAGGGGCTAAGATTCAAGCTTGTAATATCGAAATCTTATGCTATAATTATTTAAAATCATTTATGGACTATTTAAAATTAAAACAAAGGAGTTTGGCTATGGAACTAGTAGAAGTCAGAGAATTGTACCGGAATAAAGATCAATATATTGGTAAAAGGATATCCGTAGGAGGTTGGATTCGCAGCGTAAGGGATTCAAAAACCTTTGGTTTTATTGTGCTCCATGATGGAACCTGCTTTAATACCTTGCAGGTTGTTTATCATGATAAATTAGATAATTTTGTGGAAATTTCTAAACTGAATGTAGGTTCTGCTATTATTGTTACCGGTGAGTTAGTTGCAACTCCCCAGGCAAAGCAGCCCTTCGAAATTCAAGCTGATCAAGTAGTTGTTGAAGGTTACTCAACACCGGAATATCCCCTTCAGAAAAAGAGACACTCCTTAGAATATTTAAGAACAATAACTCACCTAAGACCCAGAACCAATACATTTCAGGCAGTATTTCGTGTCCGTTCACTTATATCTTATGCAATTCATAAGTTTTTCCAGGAGAGGAACTTTATCTATGTCCATACTCCCATTATAACCGGAAGTGATGCTGAGGGTGCTGGAGAAATGTTTAGGGTTACTACCCTTGATTTAGAAAATATACCAAAAACAGAAGAGGGAAAAGTAGATACTTCTTACGACTTTTTTGGTAAAGAGACAAACCTTACAGTTAGCGGACAGCTTAATGGGGAAACTTATGCCATGGCTTTTAAGAATATCTACACTTTTGGTCCTACCTTCCGTGCGGAAAATTCTAATACTACCCGTCATGCCGCAGAGTTTTGGATGATTGAACCGGAGATTGCCTTTGCTGATCTTAAGGATAATATGGAACTGGCTGAGGATATGTTAAAATATATTATTAATTATGTCTTAGAGCATGCTCCGGAGGAAATGAATTTCTTCAATCAATTTGTTGATAAGGGCTTACTGGATAGACTTAAACTGGTGGCAACTTCAGACTTTGGTCATATAACATATACTGAGGCAATTGAAATTTTAGAAAAGAACAACGATAAATTTGAATATAAAGCATTCTGGGGTTGTGACCTTCAGACAGAGCATGAACGCTACTTAACCGAGCAGGTATTTAATAAACCGGTATTTGTAACAGATTATCCTAAGGATATTAAAGCTTTCTATATGAAACTCAATGAGGATAATAAGACTGTGGCTGCAATGGATCTTTTGGTTCCGGGAATCGGTGAAATAATTGGCGGAAGCCAAAGAGAAGATGATTATGATAAGCTCTTAAAGCGTATAGACGAGATGGGGTTAAAGAGAGAGGATTATGAATTCTATCTTGATTTAAGAAGATATGGATCCGTAAGACATGCAGGTTTTGGACTTGGATTTGAACGTTGCGTTATGTATCTGACCGGTATGGGCAATATTAGAGACGTTATTCCTTTCCCTAGAACCGTTAATCATTGTGATTTATAATATAAAATAGCAAGAATTAATAATTAAAATTGCGGGAAGCTTCCAAATATGGAAGCTTCCCTTTTTGTCAGACCTTATTTTTTGTTGTGTAATAATATTATTATACTTTATATATCATCATTAATATATTAATAGATTATGTTAGTAGTTCTTAAATATTATATGTTTAACCTTGTCTAGGGTAAATAATAAAAGCATACCCAGTACCCCTGCGGCAAGTAGCTGTCCCCCTGCGATTGAAACCATCATAAGGGGAATTGATTCCTCTGCAAAGCCTGCATATTTTAATACCCAAGGTATAATAAGGGCATTTACTACTATAGGGGGTATAGGAACAAGAAACTTATTAGCTCTTAACCGATAAGAAAGATAGGCTCCTATAAGAGTTGCCAAAGTCCCAAATATAATATCGAAAATATTACTAAATAAGATATTGCTTAGGAGACATCCTAAGGTAACTCCTGGGATGGCAGCAGCACTAAAGTAGGGCAGAATAGTAAGTGCTTCTGCAATCCTAAATTGAAATGGTCCAAAGCTAGAGTATTGAAATAAAAAGACCAATACGGTGTAGATGGCAGCTATTACTGCCGCTTCAGTTAGATACAAAATTTTCTTATTCATTTTTAATCTCCTTTAGTTTTGTTTTACGTCAGGAAGGTCTCGAACTGACAAGTAGTATCATACAATTAAATATGGCTTTTGTAAAGCCTTATTTTATGGGGTTTTTAGGTGATTTATAATAAATCAGATTTGGTTTTTAAAAATAAGCATTTCAAGAAGGAAACAAGCATATTTATGTTATAGATGTGATAGTTCATATTAGTAGATGCATATTTGGAATGAGTAATAGTAATCTTAAAAAGGAGGTTATAGAATGGAGGTATTGGCCAGATATGTTGTTTTAGTTGTTCTTGCAATCTGTTTATGCTTAGGATATATAATAAAGCACAGTATTTCCTTTATACCGAATAAGTACATACCCCTTATTATGGGAGTAACCGGTGTTATATTAAACCTTTGGATTAACGGATGGGAGTTTACTCCTGAGATTTTGCTGGGGGGTCTTGCAAGCGGCTTGGCTTCAACAGGTACCCATGAACTTGTAAGACACATATTTTCAGGACAAGAAATAAGTAGTGAAATAAAAGGTTAAAGAAAAACAAGGAGATATATATTAAGGGTGTCGGCAAATGTTAATGATTTTGGCGACACCCTAAAATATTTAGTATTAAGCTAATATAATTATTTAATGTATAACTTTTCCCACTCATCCTTAGTCATGGAATAGCATACCAAATCATAAATTTCTCCGCTAAATACTTTGAAACAATGCCTAAGGGTTCCTTCGTATGTGAAACCACATTTTTCAATAACCCGCTTTGACCTTTGGTTAAAGGGATAGTGGTGGACCGATACCATATATAAGTCTAAGTCTGTAAATGCATAATTAAGAACAGCCTTTACGGCTTCGGGAACAATTTCCCTTCCCCAGTAATCTTGTGAAAGAACATATCCTAACATCTTAACCTTGTCGGTATTTCGAAGTTGATCATTATGCAAGCCCAATGAACCTACAACTTTATTATTTTCTTTCCAAACAATGGCCAGTACTTCCCCTTGTTCTATAAAGCTGTTTAATATGTCTTTTGACTTTTCTATATTTTCATGGGGCTGCCAGCCGGCATTTGGTCCCACATTGGGGTTTTTAGCGTATTCGTATAAATCCTCAAGGTCGGTCTCTAGAAAGGGTCTAAGAATAAGCCGCTTTGTTTCTATTGTTTTCATATTATTACCACCTATAGGCTGTTTTTGTAGATTATACAGCTATATCTTCATTAAGTCAAGGAAGAAAGAAGTAGAATAGATGTTCGCTGCAAGCTTGAAGTTTACTCTTTACCTATGGTATAATTTTAACAGTTAATAAATGTTTGTATATCATACAGGAGGGGATATATGAAGTTCATACATATTGCAGATGTGCATCTTGGTGCCGTTCCAGATTCAAACATGCCTTGGGCCAATGAGCGGCAACAGGAGATATGGGATAGTTTTAAGCATATTATTGACCTGTGTAATAAAGAGAAAGCAGACCTCCTTTTGATTGCAGGTGATTTCTTTCATAAGCAGCCATTAGTTAAAGAACTAAAAGAAGTAAATTATTATTTTTCTAAATTAGAAACTGCCCGTGTAGTTATTATGGCCGGCAACCATGATTATATCGGAGCAAGATCTAATTATCCCGGTTTTGCATGGGATGAGAAAGTTCATATGTTTCTAAGTGACACCATAGACTCCATATATTTGCCTGATATAAATACTACTGTCTACGGATTTAGTTATCATCAAAGGGATATTACAGAGCCTATATATGATAGGGTTAAGCCATTACAAAAGGATACAATAAATATCCTACTGGCCCATGGAGGTGATGAAAAGAATATTCCTATAAATTATAAGAAGCTTCTTGGGGCCGGTTTTGATTATATTGCCCTTGGTCATATCCATAAACCAAAGATTTTCAGTGATAAGATGGCCTACTGTGGTTCCTTAGAGCCTCTTGATAAAAATGAAACCGGGTCACGGGGTTATATTCTTGGGAAAATCAGTGGGGATGAGGAAAGACAGACCAAGATACGGTTTGTAAAAAGCTCCCATAGGGAATATAAGAAATTAAAAGTAACTGTAAATCAGGAAATTACTAACGGAGAATTAGTAGATATAATAAAAGAAAAGCTTAAAAGTGAAGGACAGCAGCATATCTATCAAATATACATAGAAGGCTTTCGGGATGAAAATATTCATTTTGATAAAGAACTTATCTATCCTCTGGGAAATATTTTGGATGTAGTGGATGAATCGGTTCCCGATTATGATTTTGAAGCTCTTTATAAGGAAAATGCCGATAATATGATAGGTATGTTTATTAAAAGAATTAAAGAAAGCGATAAAAATGACCAAGTAGTAAGGAAGGCTCTTTATTATGGAATTGAAGCCCTACTTGGTGCTAAGGAATCTTAAGTGATGTTTTAAAATATAGAAATATGTATAGAAGGGTAAGGTGCAGTAATGCTTTTAAAGAAGCTAAAAGTGGATTACTTTGGTAAATTCTCTAAGAGGGAAATTAATTTAAAGCCGGGTATTAATATAATATATGGGGAAAATGAAGCCGGCAAATCCACACTGCATGCTTTTATTAAGGGGATGCTGTTTGGAATAGAACGATTAAGGGGAAGAGGTGCAGCCTCAAAAGAGGATGTATATAGCCGCTACCTGCCCTGGGATTATCCCGGTGCCTACAAGGGTCAAATGGATATTAAGGTAAAGGATAAGTTTTATCGCTTGCAAAGAAGTTTCCATGCCAATAACCGAAGTTTTACTATTATAAATCTAGAGACCGGCAGGGAGCTTAAACTTAAGGAAGGTCATATCAGTGAGCTTATACCGGGGCTTACAGAGTCTTCATTTTGTAATACAATCAGTATAGAGCAATTAAAAGCCCAAACCGATACTGAACTGGCAAGCCAGGTTAGAAATTATATTACCAACTTATCCATAGCAAAAAGCAAGGAAGTAAATGTAGAAAAAGCAGTTCGCATTTTAAAAGAAAAGAAAAAAGCTTTAGAATCCATTCCCTATGATTCTCAAATTAAGGATTTATCTAAAGAGATAGAAGAGGGTATAGAAAAAGAAGAGAAAATAGATGCCCTTACGACACAGTTAAGGCAGTTAGAAAAAGAATGGGCAAATCTAAATATGCAGCTTAATAAGCCAAAGTCCGATAAACATCAAAAAGAAGAGGAACTTATGGGTAAGCTGCCTGTAATTCTTGAAAAATATAATATATATAATAATCTTTCAGAAGAATATAGCAGTCTTAAGAAACAGGCTGAAGAATTAAAGGATAAGATAGCAGAATGGGAAGATGAGGCAAAGGGAGTATTTGCCTTAAAAGACAGCATTTATGAGGCCCAGATGTTGTCCTCTAAATGTGAGGAGTATTTGAAAAAGCTTCATAAGATATATAATAAAGACGAAGAGGAAAGTAAAAACATAAAAAAGATAGGTTTAATATATATAGCTATTCCCATTGTTATGTCCTTATTTACCTATCTTGTGACCAAATCTTTAATGACAGGAGCTTTATTATTTCTGCTTTTATTGATTATAGGTGGAGCTTTTTATATATATACACTAAATAAATATAAGAATATTTTGCTGGATAATCAAAGAAAGGAAAATGAAATAAAAGAACGTTATTTAGAGTCTGAAACTCGCATTAACTCTATATTAGAAAAATATCAGGTTGCCTCCGTTCAGAAGCTGGTACAAAAGCAGGAGGAATATCTAAAATTAAGTGTGTCAATAGAACATAGCAAAGAGCTTTTATCAAATCTTAATGAAAGGATAAAAGAGCTAGAAGATAGATGTGATCAGCTACATGATACTATTATGTTATATATGAGAAGTTTCATATCGGAAGAAGAGTTAACTTATGAAGCCATTGAAAGGCTTAGTGATGTTATTAACACAAAAATAAATGAAACAGAAAAAAAACAAAGCCAAATCAAATCAAAGCTGGATGAATGTAATCTTAAAATTGAGAAAATCAAATGGGAACTGTCTTTAATGGAGGATAATGAAGTTGAGCTTAATAAAAATAAGGAGCAGCACAAGTATCTTATACAGAAGCAAAAAGAAAATGATATGGAGATTGCTGCCATTAATATGGCTCTAGATACCATAGGGGAACTTTCCGTAGAGATTCATGATAGCTTTGGACGAGATTTAGATAAGGCAGTTTCTAAGATTATATCCGGGGTTACCGATGGAAAATACCGGGATATTAAGATAGATGAGAAGCTTAATATTAAGATGGGATGGAAGGATAATTACATTATACTGGACCGATTAAGTGCCGGTACAATAGATCAGGTTTATTTTGCTTTGCGTCTTGCGGTTGCAGATTTGCTCCTTGGTAAAAACACCATGCCTCTGCTTTTAGATGATACTTTTGCATTATATGATGATAGCCGACTAAAAGCCCTTCTAACCCAGATTAAAGATCGTCCTCAGGTACTTATATTTACTTGTCAAAAGAGAGAAAGGATTTTCCTTAAAGAGTTAAATATTCCTTTTAACTATATAAAGATTTAAGGACAAGCCAAACATTTCGGAGGCTTTTATGAATAAAAGAAGAATAGACATTGCTAAGAAAAAGAAAACCGGAAAGTGGCTTAAGCTTATTATTAAAGTTTTTACTTTAGTTATTTTATTGACACTGGCAATAGGAATATTTTATTTCTATAACACCTATGGGAAGATTTTAATTAAGCTTCAAAAAGAGGCAAAATTGCTGGTTCATTCTTCAACTGAAGAGATCTTTAAATCTTCCCAGACCAGCTTAGTATATGATAATGACGGAAAATTAATCACTAGCTTAAAGGGAGTTAAGGATGTCTATTATATTGAGTATAAGGATATTCCACCGGTTCTATTAAATGCAATTATTGTAACAGAGGATAAAAAGTTTTTTAGTCATGGTGGGATTGATTATCTGGCAAATATCCGTGCTGCCATAGCTCTGATAAAAAACAAAGGGGAAATTACCCAAGGGGCCAGTACCATAACTCAGCAGTTGGCAAGGAATGTATTTCTTACCCATGATGTTACCTATGAAAGAAAGGCAAAGGAGATATTTATTGCCCAAGAGCTAGAAAAAATCTATACAAAAGATCAGATTATGGAGTTTTATATCAATAATATTTATTATGCCAATGGACATTATGGGATATTGGCAGCAGCTGACGGTTATTTTGGCAAGGGAATTAATGAACTAAGCTTATCTCAGATTGCATTTTTATGTGCCATACCCAATAATCCCAACCTCTATAATCCTGTTACAAATTTAAATCGGACAATTGAAAGAAGAGATAGGATCCTTAAGCAGATGTATGAGAATGGCAAAATAAATCTAATTGATTATAGACATGCAATAAAGGAGCCAATATCCATAAACCGGCAGGAGGAGCAAAAAAACAATTACGTAGAGACCTTTGTATATCATAGTGCTATTAAGGCCTTGATGAAAGGAGAAGGTTTTGAATTTCGCAATCAATTTATAGATGAAGAAGATAAAAAAGCCTACGATAAAGCCTATAAGGAACTATACTATAGCTATCAGAATAAATTGTATACCGGTGGTTATAGAATCTATACCTCAATTGATTTGGACAAACAAAAGCTACTGCAAGAATCTGTGGATAAGGCCTTAGAGAAATTTACCGAGAAGAATGAAGAGGGGATATATCAACTTCAGGGGGCCGCTGTATGTATTGATAATGATACAGGAAGAGTGGTGGCCATAATAGGGGGCAGAAGTCAAGAATATGTAGGTTATACTCTTAATCGGGCTTATCAAAGCTATAGGCAGCCTGGAAGTGCCATAAAACCATTAATTGTCTATACCCCTGCTTTTGAAAGAGGTTATAGGCTAGATAGTCTTGTAATAGATGAACCTATTAAGAATGGGCCTAAAAATTCCGGGGGAAGCTATGTAGGTGAAATGAAGCTTCAAAGGGCTATTGAGTTATCTAAAAACACCATTGCCTGGAAGTTATTTGAGGAGCTGACCCCTAAGCTTGGCTTATCATATCTTCTAAAAATGGATTTTCAGAAAATCGTTGATGATGATTATTATCTGGCAGCTTCCTTAGGAGGGTTGACCATAGGAACAAGTCCCTTGGAGATGACAGCTGCCTATGGGGCTTTAGTAAATGACGGTTATTATAGAGAGCCTACCTGTATAGTAAAGATTACCGATGCAGCAGGTAAGATACTGGTAGATGACACCATAGATGAAGAGCAGGTTTATCAGACTGGGGCTTCTAGGATGGTAACAGAGGCATTAACAGGAGTTATAAAAAACGGTACAGCCAAAGGCTTTGAACTTTCAAATACAATCAGTGCAGGCAAGACCGGAACTACCGATAATAGAAGAGACGGGTGGTTTGTAGGATATACTCCTTATTATACTACCGGTGTGTGGGTCGGATACGATATGCCAAAGCCAGTGGAAGGTTTAAAGGGAGCTTCCTATCCGGCAGTTATTTGGCATAGCTATATGGAACAGATTCACCAGCCGGGAATGAACAGAAGCTTTATTAAATATGAAGAATAAACTTAAGAAACATAAAAGGGTATCGGCTTAGCCGATACCCTTTCATTTATTTTTACTTATAAGTTAATATCTATTTTTTCTTAGTCTGATTGTATTTTTCTAAAACCTTATTGATTCTTTCAACAGGATTTAATAATCCGCTAATGCTATTGTCATGATTTAGAGTGTCTATAATCAAGGCAATATATTTGCTCATATCCACATTGATGTAATATGGTTTGGTTAAAAGTTCAGGTGATTGGTATACCAAGTTGGTGGTCATAAGTCTGTAGATTAATCCTTCCTCATAAGCCTTGTCAAACTTGTCCAAACCACCGGTAAAGAGGCCGAAAGTACTTACAACAAATATACGATTGGCTTTTCTTCTCTTTAATTCGGAAGCCACATCCAGCATACTTTCTCCGGATGATACAATATCATCAACAATCAAGATATCCTTACCTTCTACATCATCACCTAAGAATTCATGGGCTACGATTGGATTACGGCCATTGATAATTTTAGTATAATCCCGTCTTTTGTAGAACATACCCATATCAAGTCCCAGAACATTGGCAAAATAAACTGCCCTTGACATGCCACCTTCATCGGGGCTTATAACCATCATATGGTCAGCATCCATCTTAATATCAGGTACATTCTTTAAGATTGCTTTGATAAATTGATAAGTAGGTTGAACTGTTTCAAAGGTATTTAAGGGAATTGAATTCTGAACCCTGGGATCATGGGCATCAAAGGTTATGATACTTTCTACTCCCATATTGGTCAGTTCCTGTAATGCCAAGGCACAATCCAAAGATTCTCTTGAGTTACGTCTGTGCTGACGACCTTCATAAAGATAGGGCATGATGACGGTAATTCTTCTTGCTTTACCACCAACTGCCGCTATAATACGCTTCAGGTCCTGATAATGGTCGTCCGGTGACATATGGTTTGTATGTCCACAGACGCTATATGTCAAACTATAATTGGTTACATCAACCAGTAGATATAGGTCATATCCTCTAACGGTTTCCTTAATCATTCCTTTGGCCTCACCGGTTCCGAACCTGGGGCAGCAGGCATTAATAAGGAAAGAATCTCTTTGATAGCCTTTAAAAGCTATGGTTTCTTTATGCTCACTTTCCCGTAAATCACGCCAGGATACAAGATGCTCATTTATTTTAGCGCCGAGAGATTTGCTGCTTTCCAGTGCAATAATACCCAGTGGCCCTACAGGAATAGTTTCAACGATCTTTTCATGCTTTGGCATTAATTGTCCCTCCATATAAAAACTGTGTTCTTGGTTAATCCATAAAAGTTATATCACTATAGATATTTTAAGTCAAGGCTTAAAGTACTCTTTTATTTTATTTCACTAATAGCTTTATATAATCTGATATCTTTACCGACAATACGCCTAATATTATAATTGCTAATTATTCTGGAATAAATACGTTCGCTATAAATAGTATTTAAATTATCAAGGGATAGATTGGTAGATATTAAAGTGGATTTTTGTCTTAGTAGCCGTTCATTAATAATTAAGTAGAGCTGTGAGGTTGTAAATGAGTTGTTAAGTTCGGTACCTAAGTCATCAATAATAAGCAAGTCACAGTCTAGTATATATTCAAACTGATTTGATGCTGTTAAAGAATCCTCCACCTCCTTGCCAAACTTAAATTTTTCCAAAATATCAAACAATCTAAAGGCGGTCAGGTAAATTACCGTATAACCCCGATCCAATAACTCCTTGGCAATACAATTGGCAAGAAAGGTTTTACCTACTCCGGTGTTGCCAAGAAATAACAGATTCTCGTGGTTTTCATCAAAATGCCGGATAAAGCTTTTGCAGCCGGCTACGATTTTCTGCATATTGGATAGGGGAGATAGACCAATGGTTTCATCAATATAATCATCAGGATAATATTTAAAGGAAAATGTGCTAAAATTCTCACGGTCCAGCACAGATCTTATATTTGATCCTGAATAAATCATATCTGCAATTGCTTGCTTTAAGCAGTTGCATTTCTCATTATCTATAAAGCCGGTATCTTTGCATTTACTACATTTATACTGCATGGTAAGATAATCCGGGGGATATCCATTTTCAATAAGTAGCTGCCTTTGCATTTTTTTTAAATATTCAGCTTCTTTTTTTATTTCATTTGAGATGTCAGTATTACCTAATATAGCTTGTCTTCCTAATTGGGCGGATAAAGAAATAAATTTTTCTTCCAGTTCCTTCAACTTAGGTATGGCTTCATAAGCTTTTTGTATACGTTTATCTAATTCGTATTTATTCTCTAATCTACGCTCATCATATTTGCGTAAAATTTTGTTATACTGATCATTCTTTAGAGC
This sequence comes from Herbinix luporum, assembly GCF_900070325.1. Lineage (GTDB taxonomy): Bacteria > Bacillota > Clostridia > Lachnospirales > Lachnospiraceae > Mobilitalea > Mobilitalea luporum. Next base: position 2,483,704 of record NZ_LN879430.1, on the reverse strand, counting down.
CATATATTTCTCCTTTATAATCCCTTGTTAATTAACTTACGTTCAAGCTCGGCATAATCATTAGCCGAATAAGTTCTTTGGGGGAACTGGTTAAATTTATTGGATGTTTGTCTGGATATAGGAGTAACCTTGCTTTTAAGTCTGTTACCCATAGCAAACTCTTCATCCAGCTTGGCTATATCAGCCATATTTTTCACACCTTTTTTAAACCATGTCTCAAGTATCTTATCAGCATATTTAAAATCAGGCTTTTGAGTTCTTAAAAGTGTTCTGTTACAGGCCTCCGTAATAATATCATCAGAAAATAAGAAGACTTCCACCCATTTTGTGATATATTGTCGTTCAATCTGCCCCGGTGGCCTATTTAATCCAAAGGCTTTATTTACAGTATTAAAATGCTCATTATGGCTGGCAGTAGCCTCCCTTGCCTTTTCTTCTGTATCAATACCTTCCTTAGCCCAGCTAAGGGCAACCGCTTCGATATAAGAAGGATTCTTCTTATTCTTTGAGACGCAGTATTCATATAAATACATAATTAATTCAGAAGAAAAATTCAATTCTTCATATAAATATAAGATTAATTGCATATCCATAGGTTTTAAGGGTCGGTCTAAATATATTTCCACTATATGCATGGCATATTTAATTTCGTCATTACTGCTTAGTTCTGAAATCTGCTTCTGAGTATATTTTTGTCTAATGGCCGGTTCCTTAGCGGTATGTATGTTAACTGAAACATCAGCAATTTCGCTATCTACATTATCTATAACAGTAGTATTTACTGTGGTGTTACTAACTGTGGTTTTATTAATATTATTTACAAGATTAGGATCGACCATACGGATTGCTATAATCTCATCTAGGGCATTTCTTTCTATTTTAAGCAGTTTCTGCTTTTCCCAATAATTTAAGGCACGGATGATGTCTGTTTCTGTATTTTCTAAGTGGTCAGCAATAGAGGTAACTGTAATTTCTAGATTAGCAGTACCTATGCTTCTTAATAGATAAAGATAAACTTTTACATAGGCCCCATTGGCAGAAGGCATATAAAAATCAATAAAGGTATTTGGGACTATGGTAACGTCTGAAATACCTTCGGCACATAAGGTTATACTATTCAATATTCATCCATCCCCTTTCTACTTACTATTATATCCTCTAATCTGCTTGTCGTGACCATTATAGCATAAGTTGAAATTTAATGAAATAGCCTGTTTTACTAGCTTTACGGGGGGTAAAGTCCATGTTGATGATGTGGACAAAGTGGATAAGTGGCGTGTAATTTTATGTAAAAACAGGTAGAAACATATGAAATCATGGATTTGAGAGATGGGGTACTATATTGTTGATGAAATGTATATGGATAAAATAATATCCACAGTGTTGGTTAACATAAAATGTTGATAACACTGTGGATAATGTGGATAACTATTTTCCTAGCAGGGATTCTCCCACGGTTACGATATCTCCGGCGCCCATAGTTATCAACAGATCGCCGTTAATACAATTTTCTAATAAAAAGTTTTCAATTTCATCGAAACTGGGGAAATAATATACTTCTTTACCCAGCTTTTTCAATTCATTGGCTAAATCCTTAGAAGAAATATCCCCGGGATCTTTTTCTCTTGCAGCATATATATCCGCAAGGACTATTTTGTCGGCTAGGGATAAGGACTTTGCAAAATCCTTCAAATGCCGTTTGGTTCTGCTAAAGGTGTGGGGTTGGAAGACACACCATAGGGTATTATCGGTATAGGTCTTTGCGGCAGTAAGGGTAGCGGTAATTTCTGTAGGATGGTGAGCATAATCATCCACAATATTGACACCGCCAATTGTTCCCTTATATTGAAAACGACGATGGGCACATTTAAAATGCTTCAAGGAATTTTTAATTGTTTCTATAGGAATCTGTTCATTAAGGGCTATACCAATAGCCGGTAAGGAATTTGAAATATTATGAATGCCTACGGCTTTTAACATAATCCTATCTATAAATTTATCTTTATAATAAAGGTCAAAGCTTTGACCGGTTAAATTATCGGATTTAATATTTTCGGCCCTTATATCATATAAGTGATAATTAGTGCCATATGCAGGATCAGTTATACCGTAAGTAAGCACCTCACATTCTAGGTCCTTAGTTATCTCCTCATAATTAGCTATCTCGCCGTTAATATACAGTTGCCCGTCTTTTGGAATTTTTTTTGCAAACAGATGAAAAGAATTGCGAATATCATCTAAGTCCTTGAAAAAGTCCATATGATCTTCATCAATATTTAATATAATGGCCTTTTTAGGCTTAAATTCTAAGAAAGAGTTCATATATTCACAGGCCTCAGTAATAAAATGACCTGAATTTCCTATACGCATATTTCCCCCTATGGCATCTAAGATGCCACCGATGGAGATTGTGGGATCAAGATTACCGTCAATAAAAAGTAAAGACAGCATAGAGGTTACGGTGGTTTTTCCGTGAGTACCGGATACGGCAACGGCATTATCAAAATGCTCCATAATCTGTCCGATTAGTTGGGCACGATTTAACTTAGGAATTCCCAATTCATTAACGGCCATAAATTCTTCATTATCACTTTTAATAGCAGCCGTATATACGACCACATCAATATCAGGTGTAATATTGCTCTTTCTTTGTCCGTAAAGAATTTCGATACCCAGCTCATTTAGATCCTGGGTTATTTTACTTTTGTGACTGTCAGAGCCGCTAACCTTAAACCCCAGGTTATGTAAATATTCTGCAAAACCACTCATACTAATACCGCCAATTCCTATAAAATGAATTCGGCATGGCTTATTAAAATCAATTTTGTACATATAGCACTTCCTATTCATATAATTTTATAATTTATTGTAACTTTAAATTGTATTATAATCGATTTTTTCCAAATTACAATAGAAATCACTAGAATTGGTTAGCCTTAAACTTACTAGTAATATATTCCTTTTAATACCAAGAATGCAAGTTTACAATTAAGATATATGAAAAAAGATATAAAATAAGTCCAGAAAACTTAAAAAAAAATGAAAATTAACGTAAAATATGTAAAGATAGGATATTTTATTGTAAAAATTATTCACATTTTTGTTCTTATATGGTATAATAGTCTTATCTTATAACATAAGACAAAGATTTCTGGGGTATTACATAATTAAGTGGCTAGGAAAAGTTGGATTAACTATGTTAACAGACTTTTTCTTGATAACTAACGATAAATAATGACAGAAGGGGGACTAAGCCATGGAAATTACCGATGTTCGCGTACGCAAGGTTAGTAAGGAGGGAAAGATGAAAGCAGTCGTTTCAATTACCATTGATAATGAATTTGTTGTTCATGATATCAAGGTAATTGAAGGAGACAAGGGCTTATTCATCGCTATGCCCAGCCGGAAAGCCGGGGATGGAGAATACAGGGATATCGCTCATCCAATCAATTCGGAAACAAGAGAAAAAATCCAAAGTATTATCCTCGAAAAGTACGAGATTGCAGCTTTAGAAGCGGAATCTGAAAGCGAGGAGTAGGAGAGAAAACGGTAATAAAAAGACAAGAAAGGCAGCGGGATGCTGCCTTTCTTGTCTTATAAAAATATTTTTTTAAGTGGCTCAATAATAGAATAAGAAGTTGACGAAAATAAGATGAAGAAGATAAATCATCTGCCCAGGTATATACCAATTATGAAAATGCCGGTTATTTGGCTACTAGCCATTTAATTAAAAATGGTCATAATAATATAGGCTTATTATTATGTAATAGCCTTAACAGTGATAAAATAAGTGAGGGATATATTCGTGCCCTGTATGATAGTGATATATTATTTGATAGCAATAAGGTGTTTAGAGGGCAAGACATATTAGAAGCAGGAAAAATAGGATCTCACCAGCTTATTAATATGAATGTCACAGCTATTGTTTGTGAAAATGAAAAAATAGCTTGCAGCCTTTATCAAATATGTAGTACATATGGGGTACTTATTCCTAAGGATATTTCAGTTATTTGCATCAATACCTCCGGATTATCAGAGATGTTAAGTCCCAGGCTTGATACAGTTGATTTAGAAATTGAGAACATAGGAAAACAAGCTGTCAGGGCTATGCTAAGTATTGTTGAAAGTAAGGAAGCACCTAATAATATTATAAGGGAAATTGACATAAGACTAAAAGTGGGGGAAAGTGTAACTAGTCCCTTTAGAAAATATAATAACAATAATAAAAAAATCGTAGTTATCGGCAGTATGAATATGGATATTAATATTAATGTTGATAAGATGCCGACCGATGGAGAAACACTGATTACAAACAGCATAGCTCTTTTACCCGGTGGAAAAGGGGCTAACCAGGCAGTGGGTGCAGGTAAACTTGGAGGATTAGTATATGCCATAGGTTGTATAGGCAATGACAATGACGGAAAGACCATCTATAATAGTTTGGTTAGTAACTCTGTTAAAGCAGACGGTGTTAAATTTGACAGCTCATTGCCCACCGGTAAGGCCTATATTAATATTGCAAAAAACGGAGAAAGTGCGATTGTAGTTTACCCTGGAGCCAATGATAATCTTAATATTCATCAAATCAGTAAGCATAAGGATTTGATAATTGATGCTGAATTTTGCCTAATGTCATTAGAGGTTTCAATAAAGACCATTGAATTTGCCCTTAATCTTTGTAAAAAAAACAAGGTAAAGGTTATGGTAAAGCCCTCAACAATGGAAAAAATTAATGATAACTTTATTAATGATATTGATTATTTTATTCCCAATGAAAAAGAAATTAATCGTTTGGTAGAGGGAGATTTATCTGTTATTCAAAAGGCCAATCTATTATTTGAAAAAGGTGTAAAAAATGTTATTGTAACCTTAGGCAGTAAGGGCTGTTATCTAAAAAACAAAGACTATTCTTTACTATTTGAAGCAGCTCCCTTTGAGGCTAACGATACTACCGGTGCAGCAGATGCTTTTATAAGTGCTTTAGCTGTGTTTATGTGTGAAGGAAATGATTTGATTACTTCAATAAAATTTGCTCTTTATGCAGCAGGAATTAGTATTACAAGACAAGGTGTACAAACATCAATGCCCGATAGAATGACCCTTGAAATGTATAGATCGGATATTTTGAACACATTAAAAGTAACTAAAGTATAAGAAAACAAATATATTTTTAATATCGCCAACCATTTTTCATGAAGTGGAAGGCGATATTTTTGTCTTTTGTGAAAACATAGTTATTGCCACATTCATACTAAAAGATTATAATAATGTAACAACAATATGGTCAACATACTTGATACAAATCTGTGTCAAGTATATATTACTATGCAATTTTTTAGATAGATGAGGTAAAATATGCGTATTATTATAGGATTAGGAAACCCAACAGAAAAATATCAAGCTACCAGGCATAATATTGGCTGGGATGCCATTACACGGATAGCGGACGACTATAATATTGCCTTGAACCAAAATAAGCACAAAGCCATATGCGGTACAGGCTATATTGAAGGTGAGAAGGTTATTTTGGCACAACCGGTTACTTATATGAATCTTAGCGGTGAAAGTGTCAGGCAGCTGGTAGATTATTATAAAGTCTCTGCCCAGGACATTATTGTAATATATGATGATATCAGCCTGGATGTGGGACAGCTTAGGATTCGTAAAAAGGGCAGTGCCGGAGGACATAACGGTATAAAAAGTATTATCAGTCATCTTGGAACAGATGAATTTCCCAGGATAAAGATAGGTGTAGGGGAAAAGCCCAAAGACTGGGATCTGGCTGATTATGTACTATCAAGGTTTAAAGAGGATGAAGAGAAAATTATTAGAGAAGCACTTAAAGATAGCTCAGATGCTTGCCGGATGATTATAAGTGACGGAATGGATGCGGCAATGAATAAGTATAATAAGAAGAAGGAAGCTAAAAAAACAAATAATAATAAATCCCAAGCAGATACTATAAAGGATGATAAAGGCAGATCCTCCTTAATAGAAAGAATTTTTAATAAAAAGGAATCTTAGGATATATTAATATATTGTAGATATTAATTTTGAGGTAACTGCAAGTAGCATGACTGTCAGGAGGAACATTAGTGAAGATATTTACAGAACCCTTGAAGGAATTAAAGGAATTTAATGATATCAGGGATAATATAATAATGGGAACACTGCCGGTACAAATTACCGGCTGTATTGATTCCCAAAAATGCCACTTAATCCATGGACTTGCTGATGGATTTACCTTCAAAGTCATTGTTACCTATAATGATTTGAAGGCTAAAGAAATATATGAGGACTATCGTTTATATGATAAAAATGTATTTCTTTATCCGGCAAAGGATATTATTTTTTATAGTGCCGATATTCACGGAAGAGCAATTGTAAGGGATAGGCTTCAGATTTTAAGGCGGATAATAGAGAAGAAGGATACCACCATTGTCATGACCATAGACGGTGGTATGGACCGACTGCTTCCCCTTGAACATATTAAGGATAGGATTATAACAGTTGATTTAGATTCAGTAATTAAGTTGCAGGAGTTTGGAACCACCCTAACCCGGCTTGGCTATGAAAGACAGGCACAGGTAGAAGCCCCCGGTGATTTTGCCATCCGGGGAGGAATTATTGATATTTTTCCCCTTACAGAGGAGGCCCCCTATAGGATTGAGTTGTGGGGAGATGAGATTGATTCTATCAGAACCTTTGATATAAGCAGTCAGCGCTCCATTGAACAGGTGGATAGGCTAATTATTTATCCGGCTGCTGAAATTATTCCCGATGATGTAAGGCTTAGGGAAGGCTTAAAAAAGATTGAGCAGGAAGAAAAGGAATATGAAAAAAATTTAAGGGATCAATTTAAGACCGAGGAAGCCGCAAGAATCCGCAGTATTATTGCAGAATTTAAAGAGAACTTGGAGAACTTTCAAGGTTCTATGGCTTTGGAAAGCTATATTAATTATTTTTATCATAATACCATGAGCTTTTATGAGTATTTTGACAATAAGGATGCAATATTTTTCTTAGATGAGCCGGGAAGGTTATCTGAGAAAGGGGAAGCTGTTGAGACTGAGTTTAGGGAAGGTATGATAGGTAGAATTGAGAAAGGTTATATACTTCCCGGACAGATGGATACAATCTATGGTTATAAAGAAGTACTTAATATCCTTGCTAAGAAAAATACCTTGCTTATTAGTACCATGGAAGCTAGAAATAGCTATATAACCCCTAAGCACAAATATGATTTTACCGTTCAGACTTTGCCCTCCTACCATAAAAATTTTGATGTTTTGGTAAAGGATTTAGAATATTGGAAAAAGAAAAAATACAGAGTTATTCTTCTATCCGGTTCCAGGACAAGGGCTAAACGTTTAAGTGAAGATCTTAGGGATTTTAACCTAAATCCTTTCTATAGTGAGGATATGAATCGGGTTCTTCAAAGCGGCGAGATTATGGTCACCTACGGCAACATAAAAAGAGGATTTGAGTATCCTTTAATTAAGCTGGTTATTATCTCAGAAAGTGATATCTTTGGAGCGGAAAGAAAGAAAAAGAAGAAAAAGTCTTCCCATGAAGGAAAGAAGATACAAAGCTTTACGGATTTAACCCCCGGAGATTATATTATTCATGAAAACCATGGCCTAGGGATTTATAGGGGCATTGAGAAAATAGAAGTAGATAAAGTTACAAAAGATTATATAAAGATAGAGTATGGGGACGGAGGCGTGTTGTATGTACCGGCAACAGGCCTTGATGTGATTCAAAAATATTCAGGGGTTGGAGGCAAAAAACCAAAACTTAATAAGCTTAATTCTGTGGAATGGAAGAATACCAAGGCCAGGGTAAAGGGTGCGGTTAAGGAAATTGCAAAGGAACTGGTAGAACTTTATGCCAGTAGGCAAGAAAAACGGGGATTTAAGTTTAGTCCTGATACTGTCTGGCAAAAGGAGTTTGAGGAAGCTTTCCCCTATGAGGAGACAGAAGATCAACTGCGGGCAATTGAAGATACCAAAAAAGATATGGAAAGTGACCGTATTATGGATCGTCTGATTTGCGGAGACGTAGGTTATGGCAAGACCGAAATTGCAATACGTGCTGCCTTTAAGGCTGTAAATGACGGAAAGCAAGTGGTTTTCTTGGTTCCTACCACTATCCTTGCACAACAGCATTATAATACCTTGGTACAAAGGATGATGGATTATCCCGTAAGTGTGGATATACTGTCTAGGTTTAGAAGTCCTGCAGAACAGAAAAAAACCATAGAGCGATTGAAAAAAGGTACTCTTGATATTGTTGTAGGAACCCATAGGGTTCTTTCAGCAGATGTTAAATTTAAAGATTTGGGACTCCTAATCGTTGATGAGGAACAACGTTTTGGGGTTGCCCATAAAGAGAAAATAAAGCAACTTAAAAAAGATGTTGATGTACTGACACTTACAGCAACTCCAATACCCAGAACTCTTCATATGAGCTTAGTGGGAATTAGAGATATGAGTGTACTTGATGAGCCCCCGGTGGATCGTTTGCCAATTCAGACATATGTCTTGGAGCATAATGAAGAAATAATCCGTGAGGCAATCAGTCGTGAACTGGCAAGAGGGGGACAGGTTTATTATGTCTATAACCGGGTAGGAGGAATTGAAGAGGTTGCAGCAACTGTATCAAAGCTGGTGCCTGAGGCCAATGTGGCAGTTGCCCATGGGCAGATGTACGAACGTGCCCTTGAAAAGATTATGCATGAATTTATTTCCGGAGAGATTGATGTTTTAGTATCTACTACAATTATTGAGACCGGACTTGATATATCTAATGTAAATACAATGATAATTGACGATGCAGATAGGCTTGGTCTTTCACAGCTTTATCAGCTAAGGGGCCGGGTTGGAAGATCCAATCGTACGGCCTATGCATTTTTGATGTATAAAAGAGATAAGATGCTTAAAGAACTGGCAGAAAAAAGATTACATGCCATAAAAGAATTTTCCGAGATGGGTTCAGGATTTAAAATAGCTATGCGGGATCTGGAGATACGTGGGGCCGGCAATCTCTTAGGAGCAGAACAAAGCGGCCATATGGAGGCTGTGGGCTATGATTTGTATTGCAAGATGTTAAATGAGGCTATAAAATCCATTAATGGGGAAGAAGCTTGGGACGAAGGCTTTGAAACAACTGTAGATATGGATATGGATGCCTTTATACCTGCTACTTATATTAAAAACGAGGTACAAAAGCTGGATATTTATAAAAGGATTGCCACTATTGAGACTGAAGAGGAGCTTATGGATATGCAAGAGGAACTATTAGACCGTTATGGTGATTTACCCCATGCTGTTAATAACCTTATTAATATTGCTCTTATTAAGTCCATTTGCCATAGTGTATATATTCAAGGACTTGTTCAAAAAAATTATGAAGTAAAGCTAATGATGTACCCAAAGGCCAAGCTTGATGTGTCAAAAATACCTGAACTATTAAAGAAATACAAAAACAGCTTAAAATTTATTGCCCAGCCCAATCCACATTTTACTTATCAGCTGCCCAAGTCATCTAAAGGAATGTCTGATACTATATCAATTTTTGAAAGTATTAAGAACTTGCTTGATGATTTTAAATCTTTGTTACAGTAATCTTGACAAGGACAGAAGGCTTAACTACAATAAACCTAAAACCTGATTAAACTATGTCACAAAAACTCTTTAAACATGAAAGGGATTCGGAATGAAGATGTACAAGGATTATAATAAAATTAAAATAGATATAAAACCCTTAGCTAGAATTTTTATATTAATTATATTTATATTGCCCTTTCTTGGGGGCTGCAGGGTGGCTGAGAAAAATTTTGAACTTAGCAAATATAAAGGAAAATCTATTAAAAGCTTTGAGAGGAAAACTAGAACTGATTTAATACAGGAAGGTAATGGTGTATATAAAATAGAAGATAGGCTACAGCTAATTGCTCCAAAGGGAGATATTACATCTATTACCATTCTTAAAGGGGCTGAAAAATTTAAGCTTTTTGGTCTAGAAATCGGTATGGATAAAAAAGAAGCAGAAAAAAAGTTGGCAGAGGTTTATAAATCTGAGGTTAATAAGACCATAGAATCTGAAAAAAATTCCATTACCTATACTTATAGGAATAGTGATAGCGAATTATTTGTATCCTATGATATTAATTCGGATTTAGTAACGGAAATATCCTACTACTATTATAAAGATGAGAAACCACAAAGTGAGGATATAGGTAATGCCGGTGAGCTAATTGCCTTAATTGGGAATGATAGAGTATATTATAACGAGGCAATGGTATATCTAAAATCAGCACAGGAAATTTATGAATCCGATTATGGTAACGGCATCTGGGAAGCAGAGATATTTGAAGAAGGAAAGAGTTTTGGGGAATATATCAAGGAAGAGGTTATAAAACAGATTACTCAGCTAAAAGTTATCCGTGATAAAGCTACCGAGAATGGAATTGCTTTAACGGAGGAAGAAGAAGCAGAAGCAGCTGCTTATGCGGCAGCACATTTTGCGGGACTGTCAGATGAGGATATTGACCGTTACTTGGTAACACCTAAGCTTTTAGAACAGGTTTATGCCGATAACCTCTTAGCAGAGAAGGTTTTTGAGACTTTAACCATTGATGTGGATACCCATGTACCTGATGATATCGCAAGGCAAATTACTATTCAGCATATCCTTATCTATGGAACTTATTTAAATGATGAAAATAAGAGAGTTCCCCTTGATGATGAGCAGAAAGATAAGGCTTACGAAAAGATTTCAGGCTTATTAGAAAGGGTTAAAAACGAAGAAGATTTTTATACTCTGGCAGAGGCTAATACAGAGGCCGGTGAGATTGAACTGACATTTGGAAAAGACGGAGGGCCTAAAGAGTATGGCAAGGAATTTAAGGAGGCAGCATTTTCATTAAAAACAGGAGAAGTCAGTGATATTATAAGTACAGATTACGGATGGCATATTATTTACTGTGTATCTGATTTTAATGAAGATGCAACAACTAAGGTGAAGGAAGAAATTATAGAAGAACGACGGACCAAGCTTTTTGCTAATCTTTACGAAGAATGGTCTTCTGACTATGAAGTGGTAGTTAACAAAGAGGCTTGGGATTCTATTTCTTTTGATTAAAAAAGGGCCCTGTATGTCCCATAAGAAATTATTGGGGATACAGGGCTTTTGCTATATTAATGGAGATAATACCAGTATAATATTATATTGTTTATAAATTATACATAATATAAATTCTCTGAGGGATAGAAAGGATCAGAAGTTACATCTATACCAAGCTTTCTTAAAATTTGTTCATCATTCTTATTTAACATGGATGTACAATGGGCCTGGACACCATTTAACATAGATAATCTTTCATATGCCAGCTGGGCTGTAGGATTGGTAACTGCACAGATACTAAGGGCAACTAGGATTTCATTGGCATTCAGCCGGGTAATTTTACTATTAAGAACTTTTTCCTTTAAATCACGAATCGTACTTAAGATTAATGGTGAAAGAAGAAAGATTTCATCACCAATCCCTGCCAGATATTTGATAGCATTTAGTATGGCAGCAGAACAGCAGTCCATGGTAGAGGAGCTACGGCCTGTAATAATTTTACCGTCATGCATTTCAAAAGCCATTACTGTTACAGTTTCATTTTCATGGCAAGTCTCCTTAAGTTTGGCGGCATAATCCCTGGCGGGCATGACGCAATGTCTGTCTTCCTGTCTTAACTGAACCTCTTCCATAATAACTTTCATGCGGTTTAAGGATTCTTCATCTACTAATCCCTTTTTAAAATCACATATAGTAGCAAAATATCTACGTATAATTTCCTGCTTTGAGGCTTCACTTACTATTTCGTCATCGGTAATTCCAAAAGCTACCCTATTTACACCCATATCTGTAGGGGACTGGTATACGGATTCTTTACCGGTAATTTTCTCGATTATTCTTTTTACTACCGGAAACATCTCTAAATCCCTGTTATAATTAACAGCAACTTCTTGGTATCTTTCAAAATGGAAATTGTCAATCATATTTACGTCCTTTAGGTCAATTGTAGCTGCTTCGTATGCAATATTAACGGGATGTTTTAGGGGAAGATTCCATACCGGGAAGGTTTCGAATTTAGAATAACCTGCCATACGTCCCATATTATATTCATGGTATAACTGACTTAAGCAGGTAGCCAGTTTTCCGCTATTTGGTCCGGGAGCAGTAACAACTACTATAGGTTTTGTGGTAGTGATATAGGGGTTACTGCCGTATCCTTGTTCGCTGACAATTGTATCTATATCAGCAGGATACCCGGGGATTTCCACATGCTTATATACCTTAATATTGCGTCGCTCCAGTTTATTAATAAATACGTTGGTTGCAGGCTGTTGATTATACCGGGTGATAACAACACTGTTTACTTCAAGTTCATAACTTCGGAAATCATCCAACAAACGGAGAACTTCCATATCATAAGTAATGCCGAAATCCCCTCGAATTTTATTCCTTTCAATATCACCGGCATATACGCAGATAATTATTTCAACTTGATCTTTAAGTTTTTGAAGTAATTTTATTTTTGCGTCTTCATCAAAACCGGGCAATACTCTTTTTGCGTGCTTGTCACCAATTAATTTTCCGCCAAATTCCAGATATAACTTGTCATAATTATTAACCCGTTCTAAAATATATTTGGACTGTTCTTCAATATATTTTTGTGGATCGAATCCGGCCTTCATGAATGCCCTCCTTCTATTTTCCTATACATAAGGTATCGAATATTTTAAATCTTTTCATTAGGCTATTATAAATCCTTTTAAAACACTATACTCTATCATAATCAAAATAGAAAAAAAGTCAAACAATTTTTTAACTAAATAATAAAATATGCCCCATAGCCGGATTTTATGTTGACCGGCATATGAGGCATATATTAAATAGTAAATAAATTACTCTTATTTTGCAAATATCATGGATCCGATTTTAGCTGTGACAGGTTTTGAGCGAATCCACTGATTGGTAGAGCTTGTATCATAGTAAAATAATGCCCCTTTACTGGGGTCGCTGCCATAAAGGGCAGCCCAAGCGGCACGGAGGGAAGCATCTGTAGGTGGGGTATTTATGTGACCGTTTTGTACCGGAGAAAATTGATAATAGCCACCGCTTACATGGTTGATAACTGAGCTGATACTATTTGGCCAGTCCGGGTTTTTAACCCTGTTTACCACCACGGCACCTACCCCTACCATGGCCTCATAGGGTTCACCGACAGCTTCTGCCCTTATAAGTCTTGCAAGTAAGTCCACCTCAGAATTCTTATAGGGAATTACTGTTTTAGTGGAGGAAGAAGCAGTTAATATGTTATCGTTAGAACTATTTGTAGAACTTACTCCCGGAAGAATTAGTTTTTGACCGGGTATTATTAGGTTGTCCCACTTGTTATTGGCTTTTCTTAGGTCAGCTAAGGAGATATTATATCTTTGTGCAATCAGATATAAAGAATCTCCACTTTTTATTGTATATACATTTGCAGGAACATTAAGGACCTGACCGGGAAAGATTGTATCGGATTTTAAGTTGTTATCAGATTTTAGGCTGCTGACCGATGTCTTAAACAGCCGGCTAATCTGATAAAGGGAATCATTTGGTACTATAGTATAATCAGCAGCATAAGCATTTGCTGAAAAAATCGTAAGTGAGAAGAATAATACAGAAGCAGCTAAAATGCTAGCTTTTTTAAGTATATTCATAAAGTCCTCCTTAATTTTGGCTGGGTTTATTAATACCTAAACAATTGTAACGGACAAAATTCGACAAAGCCATATATGATTCTTGGATATGGGGGAAAAGATTGTAAGAAGGATTAGGCCATAGACCTACATATTTACCAGCTTTATTGTAATAGGTATATTAAAATGTTAAAATTAGAAAAATATATATTTGAAATACAATAATATAAATAAGAGATAGATTTTTGTTGTGTATTATGGGTCCGGTAAAAGTTAGAGAGTTGATTATAAGAATGAAGAGAGGGTCGTTCATATGTGTGGAAGATATAATTTTACTGTAGAAGAAAGTGATGAAATCCGTGAAATTCTAGAAAAATTAAATGCTAAGATTCATAGCAGCAAGGTAAAAACCGGAGAAATATTTCCTACAAATCAAGTACCTATCCTTATAGGAGAAGAAAATCAAGCTTCTCCCTCTCTTAGTATCTGGGGCTTTCCTAAGTTTGATGGGAAGGGGGTAATTATAAATGCCAGATCAGAAACTGCTTTTGAAAAGAGAACCTTTAGGGACAGTGTTATAAATCGAAGATGTATTATACCTTCCACAGGTTTTTATGAATGGGACAGGGAGAAAAGAAAGCATCTGTTTAGGCTAGAAGGAAGTTCTGCCTTATATATGGCCGGACTTTATTCCTATTATCAAGGTGAAATGAGATTTGTAATTCTTACTACAGGGGCTAATGAATCCATAAAAGATATTCATCACCGGATGCCTCTTGTAATACCTAAAAATGAAATTGAAACATGGATTTTAGATGATATGGCAACAAGCCATATTCTTCATAAGGTTCCACCAAAGCTTAATAGAGAGCTTGTCTGACCACATGGCAATTTAGCCATGTGGTATTTTTTATATAGGACATAAAGTTACAATTAACACCCCTTTACACCGAACACCTGTTCTGGTATAATAAGATTAAGAGGTGAACATATGTATGGATAAGGTAATTTTTCATATTGATGTGAATTCGGCTTTCCTAAGCTGGGAAGCCGTTTACCGACTGCATATCCGGGGTGAGAAGAGGGATTTGCGAGAGATTCCCTCGGCTGTGGCAGGGGATGTGAAGAAAAGGCATGGAATAATTCTTGCCAAATCAATCCCTGCCAAAAAGTACGGTGTAAGAACTGGGGATACCATTAGTGATGCCCTAAAGCTTTGCCCAAATCTGATTATGGTGCCTCCCCACTATGACCTTTATGAGGAGTGCTCTAAGGCTCTGATAGAGATACTTAAGGAGTTTTCTCCTTGTGTGGAGCAGTATTCAGTGGATGAGGCCTTTTGTGATATGACCGGTACCGTAGGGCTATACGGTTCTGCCCTGGTTGCGGCAAATCTTATGAAAGATAGGATTTATAATGAACTGGGTTTTACGGTTAATATAGGTATATCAAGCAATAAGATACTGGCTAAGATGGCCTCTGATTTTAAGAAGCCTAATCTTGTACACACCCTGTTTCCGGAAGAAATAGAGAAAAAAATGTGGAAGCTACCGGTAGAGGAATTGTTTTTTGTAGGATCCGCTACTAAGAGGAAGCTTCATAGCCTTGGGATTCATACCATTGGACAGTTAGCTAAGACTGACCTTGATATTTTACGGGCTCATTTTAAAAAACATGGTGAAGTAATCTATTCCTTTGCCAATGGAATTGATAGTTCTATTGTGCAAGATCAGGCTCCTCCCAATAAGGGTTATGGTAACTCTACTACCATTGCATTTGATGTGGATGATGGCAGTACCGCCAAGATGGTGCTGCTTTCTTTGGCTGAAAAGGTTTGTAGCAGGCTTAGGGGGGACTCGGTCATGGCCAGTGTAGTTGCGGTAAGTATAGTTGATATATATTTTCGCCGTAGCTCCCATCAGATGCTGCTTATTTCCCCGACAAATATAACAAATGAAATTCACAAGGCAGCCTGTCAGCTTTTTGATGAGCTTTGGGACCAAACCCCAATCAGACAACTGGGCATCCATACAAGCAAGATAGTAGAAGAAGATAGTGAAAAACAGATTAATTTATTTGATATGAACCGCTATGAAAAATTATCAAAATTAGATGCGGCTGTGGACCGGATAAGAGAACGTTATGGAGAAGATTCTATTATAAGGGCTATTTTTCTTAATGGACCAATATATCATATGTCCGGAGGTATTTCACCTGAAAAACGAAAACCAAAATACAAGGAAGGCATTATGTAATGACTTAGTATTATGAAAGAAAGGAAATTCTTATGCTTCATATGCCGGTGGATGTAATTGCAACCTTTAATGTGCAGGGGAAAATTAAGCCTAATTATATTAGGCTGGAGGATGAAAATCATCTTCTGCATACTTATAAAATTGAAAATATTATATTTTCTAAAGAGGAAAAATACGGGGGAATACCGGTCATACTTTTTTGCTGTAATATAGTAAGAGAAGACTGTGCCCAGCTTATACACATTAAGTATTATGTAAAGAGTCACCAATGGGTACTGGTTAAGGAGAGGTTTTAATGGACTTAAAACTTTCTAATCGTTTTAAGCTGGCTTTATAATATTCTTGGTCAATTTCAATACCAATAAAGCGGCGATTTAGGCTTAAAGCGGCTGCACCGGTAGAGCCTACCCCCATAAACATATCTAAAACCAGATCATTTTCATTACTGGCAATTTTTATTATATGCTTTAATACCTTGAGGGGTTTTTGGGTGGGATGTTTGGGGGATTTTAACCTTTCTTGTCCCATGCAAATGGGTGCTTCTATAAAATTATGCATCTCACTTTGTTTTGAAAAATTCCAAGTATGGCCCTTATTCCACATACAGGCTATTAATTCACAACTGTTTAGAAATGAGGATTTTCTTATATTGGGTACCGGATTTGTTTTATGCCAAACCATAAACTGAAAGGTATCAAATTCCTTGTCAAATACCTCATGCCATTTTCCAATCATATGGTAACTGGTAAATATAAAGATATTACCGGTGGGTGAAAGAACCCTTTTAAATTCATCAAGAAAATCAGCGGGGGAAAGTTCTTTAAGATCCCACTGTGCCAAATCATTATTAATTTCACTACGCCAATTAAATTTCATATTACCGGTAGAATATTTGGCAAGATTATAGGGGGGATCGCATAAAATCAGGTCAATACTGCCATCCGGTATCTTTTTCATTTCTTCCATACAGTCACCATGAATTAATAAATAACTTTCTATGGCATTAAGATTAATCAATCTGGTATCCCCCTTCCTAATTACTGCAATGTTTAACCAATATATTATATTTTAACATAAAATATGTAAATAAAAAGAGGTTATTGCATAATTGTTTGCAACAGCCTCTTTTGGTTTATAAAAAGAAGAAGTAAAAGCCTATTTAATATATTTTTTCTCTAGATCATCAAGCATAGATAAATAATACTCTTGGATGCCTTTTTGTCTTGCTTCATTTTCAAAAGTTATGGTGTTATCATCAACCTTTTTTAGTATATCTGGGGATAGCTGTCTTTTGGCAAAGGTATAGATAACAGAATCTTCTTTATCTATATGGCGTTTCAAATGATGGGTATAGCTAATAGCATTGGCAATAACATCAATGCGACTTTCCTCATCACCCTGCTTTAGGCGGTCTATGGCGGCAATCAACTCCTGTATATATAATCTGCCCATGTCATGCTCAACCAGCATACCGTGGGTTACTAATTTATTACCCAAGGACCCAAGATGTTCTACCATCTCATTAAAAAGAAGTTTTTCTTCCTTGCCGTGATGATGAACATCGGAGTAATTGCGGATAAAGTCAATCATTTTATCAAAATCATGGTAGTTTATATCACTGCCCTTCATAATACCTAAACAGGCCTTACGAACAACTTTCAACATTCTAAGAATATGCTGGTGTTCTTCCATCATTAACTTGATACTATCCATGGTAGCCCTCCGTTTCATTAAAAACAATGTTTATAAGTACTTAATATTAAGCTGCTTTTTCAATACTATAAGTTACAGAATCAATTTTTTTGAAAGTAAAACCAGATACATCAACTAGCCCTTTAATCCAGGCTTCTCTTAATCTGTAATAAATAGAAATATCAGCTCCTACAGCAGCCCAATAATCTTCATGGACGCAGAGATTACGCTTCCAAACAAGACGGTCATCACTATTTTCCACCAAAGAATTGGCATGGTCACAGGGCATTCCGTCAAGAAGATTATCGGATATTACCTTAAATAACAAGGCTGCTGTCTTAGATGTTTCCTTAAGGTTTTGTCCAAGTTCCCTGCCCTTTAAGGTAAGCAATTCTTCTAACTGGCTTAATAAAGAAGGGTCTTTATCCAATAAAGCCTTTATGCTGTAAGCATATTTGTACTCCACTTGAGAGACTCTTTCTTGTAGCCAGCCATGGATATTGCTTTGATCTATTATTTCCTCTAAAGGTCTATTATCAAATTCACCGTATCTTACATCACATTCTTCTTTTAAAGATAAGCCATACCTGCTGTGGATTTCATCTACAATATTTTGTTGTATCTGTATCTTATTATATAACCAGTAATGAATCGGTCCTAAAAATGCACTCATGTAAAATCCTTTCTATTATAATGATATATCATTTACAATTCTATTTTAATTTATTTTATACTAAGATATTATTATTTATTTTATATAAAGAGCTGCTGCCGGATAAATAATTCCATATGCAGCAGCTCTTTACATTATTATTGCTTATTTATATATAAGAAAGTTGAGGAGCCTAGATTATTCTAAAAATAATTTTATATCATCTTCAACGGTTCCGATACCTGAGATACCGAAGTTTTCAACCAATACTTTTGCAACATTAGGTGATAGGAAAGCAGGTAGTGTAGGGCCTAGATGAATATTCTTTACTCCTAAGTATAGTAGTGAAAGAAGAACAATTACAGCCTTCTGCTCATACCATGCAATGTTGAAAGCAAGAGGAAGTTCGTTGATATCGGTAAGTTCAAATGCCTCTTTTAATTTCAGTGCGATTAAAGCAAGGGAGTAAGAGTCATTACATTGACCGGCATCTAATACCCTAGGAATACCGTTAATATCACCAAGATCAAGCTTGTTGTATTTGTATTTTGCACAACCTGCAGTTAAGATTACAGTATCCTTAGGAAGAGCCTTTGCAAAATCAGTATAGTAATTTCTTGCTTTTTGACGTCCGTCACATCCAGCCATTACAAAGAATTTACGGATAGCACCGGATTTTACAGCTTCAACAACCTGGTCTGCCAGAGCAAATACCTGTGCATGGGCAAATCCGCCGATAATTTCACCTTTTTCAATTTCTGTAGGTGCCTGACAAGTCTTAGCCAGTTCGATAATCTCTGAGAAGTCCTTGTATCCATTTTCGTCTCTATCTATATGTTTGCAACCGGGAACTCCTGCTGCCCCTGTGGTAAATAATCTGTTTTTGTATGAAGGTGCAGGGGGAACAACACAGTTTGTTGTCATAAGGATAGGTCCGTTAAAGCTTTCAAACTCTTCTTTTTGTTTCCACCAAGCATTACCATAGTTACCTACAAAATGATTGTATTTTTTGAAAGCAGGGTAGTAGTGGGCAGGTAGCATCTCGGAGTGAGTGTATATATCTACTCCGGAATCTTTACTTTGCTCCAGTAACTGTTCTAAGTCTCTTAGGTCATGGCCAGATACAAGGATACCGGGTCTTGTTCCTACACCGATATTAACCTTAGTAATTTCAGGATTACCATAGGTTCCTGTATTAGCTGCATCAAGAAGTGCCATGCCGTCTACGCCTACTTTACCGGTTTCTAAGGTTAGGGCAATAAGTTCATCAATGGTTAATTGATCATTTAAAGTGGAAGCCAGTGCTTTTTGCATAAATGCACTAATCTCTTCATTGTCATATTTTAATTCATTGGCATGTTTCATATAAGCTGCTAAGCCTTTTAATCCATAGATAATTAACTCTCTTAGACTTCTGATGTCTTCATTTTCAGTTGTAAGGATGCCTACTTTTGTAGATTTTTCATCCAGTTCTTCTCTGTCGGTAGCAGTCCATAAAGCTGCTTCAGGAAGATTAGTCTTATCTGCCACCTTAGCTAATAATTCATTTTTAAGATTTAAGGTTTCAAAAACTCTTTGATAGAAGATTTCATCGTCAAAGTTAGCATTTGTTATTGTTGTGAAAAGGTTAATAGTTACATAATGATTAACATGTGCAGGAATGCTCTCCCCTTGTGCCCGTAATGTGGTTGTAACAGCACTTAAGCCCTTTGTTACATATATTAATAAATCCTGCATTCTTGCAAGGTCCGGTGATTTTCCACATACACCAAACTTTGTACATCCGGTACAACCGGCAGTCTCTTGACATTGATAACAAAACATTTTGTTTTCCATACTTTCTTCTCCTTATAAACTTTTTATTTTAAATTTGATTTGAATGTTTTAGTTGACATCGCTGTTCTATGGTGAGTATAATACAATCATGAAATAAAAAGTGTAGCTATAGCAACAAAAATATAAAAATTTAAAATAAAAATCAAAACTTTAATTTATAATAGGAGGGATATAAATTGGAGAAGTATTTTCCGATATTAAAAAAATGTGTCCTTTTTCGAGGAATTGAAGAAGCAGATTACAAGCATCTTTTGGCCTGTCTTAGTGCCCAGGTAAAACATTATAATGAAGAAGAATATCTTTTTTTTGCGGGAGATAGGCTTGATCATATCGGAATTGTGCTATCAGGCAGACTTGAGATACTTAAGGAAAGCTTGGCAGGAAATAAGCACATCATAGCCATCTTAGATCCTTCCCATATGTTTGCGGAGGGCATTGTCTGTACGGCAACCCGTCTGTCTCCGGTTACGGTTCAGGCCATGGAGCCGGTTAAAATTCTTCTGATTCCTTATGAGAGAATAATAAAAAGTTGTGGCCAGTCTTGTTCTTTTCATATCGGCTTGATTCAAAATATGATGGTGATACTGGGAGAAAAGAATGTGATTTTAAATTATAAGTTAGAACTTTTAACACTAAAAGGAATGCGTGAAAAACTGGCAAGCTACCTACTAAAAGCTTCTTTAGAAAACGGCAGTAATACATTTCAGATACCATTAAACCGAACAGAACTGGCGGATTTTTTAAATGTATCTCGTACTTCTATGTGCAGGGAGCTTACCAGGATGAAGAATGACGGACTGATAGATTTGTATGGCCGCAGTTTTAAGATTTTAGATAAGGAAAGATTGGCTCAGTGTTTGGAATAATAGCTTAGTTTAATGCATTAATCAGCCTAAAGACTTGAGTAGATGTTGCTACCAAGTTTTTTCTGGCTGTTTCATATTCCATAGCTTCTTCCACTGTCATAGGAAGTTGCAGTATAGAGAAGAAGGCATCAATTCCTTCTTCATTGCATTTATAAGCATCTTCAGTTACACCGCCGCCAAAAGCAATGACTTTCTTTCCATACTTTTTTGCCAGTTTAGCCACCCCTATGGGGGCTTTACCCATGGCAGTCTGAAAGTCTAATTTTCCTTCTCCGGTAATTACAAAATCGGCATCTTTAATATCATCTTCCAGCTTGATTTCATCAAGGATAATATCTATACCGGATTCAAGCTTGGCCTTAAGAAAGGTCAAAAATCCATATCCAAGTCCCCCTGCAGCACCGGTACCGGGTATGGCTGCGGTGTCCTTAGCAAAAATCCTTTTAACAGCCTCAGAATAATTTTGCAGGCCCAAGTCAAGTATTTCTACCATTTCAGAACTTGCCCCTTTCTGGGGGCCGAAGATATAAGCAGCCCCCATAGGGCCATAAAGGGGATTGTTAACGTCGCAAGCAATCCTAAAAGAACATTCAGATAATTCCTTTAAGGCATTATCTGCACTTATGTTTGCTATTAAACCTAGGTTTTTTCCTATGGGGGAGAGAGAATTGCCGTTAGAATCAAAGAAGTCATAACCTAAGGCTTTTAGCATACCGATTCCACCGTCATTAGTGGCACTTCCACCTATACCTATAATGAAATTGCGACAGCCTCTTTGTATGGCATCTTTAATCATCTCACCTACTCCATAGGTTGTGGTATATAGGGGATTTAGTTTGTCTGCAGCTATCAATTTTATTCCGGCTGCTTCAGCAATCTCTATAATAGCTGTTTTATTGTCTTTTAATATTCCATATGAACATGATATTTTATCATTGAGGGGACCTGTGGCTTCAATTTTAACTTTATATCCCCCCATTCCGTATAGTAAAGCATCAACAGTTCCCTCCCCTCCGTCTGCAAGGGGTTTTACAATCACCTCTGCCTCACAGGCTTTATGAATACCTTCCTTAATAGCCATACCGGCTTCCATGGAGGAAAGACTTCCTTTTAGTGAATCAATTGCTACAACAACCTTCATGATCTATATTCTCCTATGAAATATTCTATAGTTTATACGGTGATATATATTTAAATAAAAGCATCATATAAAAATATCATACTATAATAGGTATCTTATCTACCACTTTAATTTCCTCAGGTGTTATCATACAGCCATAAGATAGCACTTCAACTCCGGCTTCTATAGCTTCTTTTAACTTAGCTGCAAAAGCAGGATCTGTAACTTTATTAGGTGAAAAACCCTTGGCCTGCTCAAATTGGACTATAAATAAAAGAACAGCCCTATAACCAGACCGTACAGCATGTATCAATTCATCTATATGTTTTCTTCCCCGCTCTGTGGGAGCATCGGGAAAGTATGACCAGCCTTCTTTTTCTAAAGTAACCCCCTTAACTTCAACAAAACATAGCTGATTATCCCCACTTAGTTGTAAGTCAAAACGGCTGTTTTGATATTTTACTTCCCTTTTAATCTCAGTATATCCTTTTAATTCTTCAATAACACCCTTTGATATGGCTTCATAAGCCAGGGCATTGGGAAGTTGGGAGTCGATGGAGAACCATTTATCATTTTTTTTAACCATTCTTAGTTCATACTTAGTTTTTCTTTTTTCAGAAGGATGATAGGATAGCAAAACACAAGTTCCCGGAATTAATAATTCGTGCATTCTTCCTGTATTAGGTACATGGCTGATTATTTCTTGGCCATCTAAATCTATATGGGCAATAAAGCGGTTTGGCCTTTTGATAAAGCTTCCAAATCTTATATCGTAATTAAATATCATTGCTATAACCTTTCTATATAAATTTAATTAATTGTACCATATTTTTTATAGAACCGCATTTTTAATATCTGGGTATAAGCACCGATTTTAATACTGCAGAATATATTTAAAGAATAATATATAAAAAGCTTATAAAAACAAGAATAAAAGGAATGATGGTATGTTAATAAATGTTGATGCAGGACATGGAAGTAATACCCCCGGCAAGAGAACACCCCCAATGCCTAAAGCCATACATATAGATGGGGTAATTGATATTAAAAAAGGGGAACAGTATAGGGAACACTATGCCAATGTAGGAGTCGCCTCACTATTGGTTAAAGAATTAAAAAGATGCGGCTTTAAAACCATGCAGACCGGATTTAATGATGATAATCCTTATGATGATCCGGACACACCTGTAGCAACAAGACAGAAGGCTATAGCAAAGGCAAAATGTGACTACAGTATTTCTATTCACTTTAATGCCTATGGGGACGGAAAAAATTTTAACAGTGCAGAGGGAGTTGGAGTTTTTATTCATAAGAAGTATCCGGGACAGTCTAAGGGCTTGGCAGATGCGGTTTTAAAGAATTTGATAAAGGGAACAAAACAGAAAAATAGAGGGGTTAAGACCGGGGAGTTTGCCATAGTAAATTGTAATAAACTTGGGGTAAAGGCAGCTATATTGGTGGAACTGGCCTTTATGACTAACCTAAGAGAGGCAACTGAGATGATGGCCAATAAAGAGTTCTGGAAAGAAAGTGCTAAAGAGATCTGTATGGGTGTATGTGAATTTGCCAAGGTTAAGTATGTTCCTGAAAAATATATACCTTCCAAGGCCATAAGCCCTAACTCATCCAAAGCAGATATTAAATGGGCCCAGGAAAAGCTTAATGGGGTACTGCCTAACTGGGTGCCAAGACTTACTACAGATGGGGTATACGGACCGAAAACTAGGATTGCTGTGCTTATATATTGGGATCAACTGGGTTGGGGAACTCATATGCGTGACGATGGAAAGAAAATTGGTAAGTCTACAATAGAAGCCTTGGCAGCAGGGAGAAAGAAATAAATATAGAATAATATAATCCTCTTTAAGTAGGCATGGTAAGAAATTACTAGCTACTTAAGGGAGATTTTGTGATTATAATGTTGTATATGAGTTACGTTTAAAGGAAGCTATAAATAAGGGATGGCTGGTTCCTTTTCATTATTATGGCATCTATGATGATACTGTAGATTACGATAAGATTCGATTTATTAACGGTAGATATTTGGATAAAGATTTAGAAGAAGCTTTAATGCTTAATCGAAGAAGTGAATTAATATATAAGCATTATAAGAAGTATAATTCAAAAAAAGCCTTAGGTTTTTGTAGCACTAGGTTACATGCCGAATATATGGCAGCAGAGTTTTGCCGTTTTGGTGTTCCATCTGTAGCTGTATATAGTGATAGTCAGGGAGAATATAGTATAGATAGAAGAGAAGCTGTTAAAGGATTAGCAGATGGGAAGTTTAAAGTTATATTTTCTGTCGATATGTTTAACGAAGGACTGGATATAAAAGATATTGATATGGTTATGTTTTTACGGCCTACTCAGTCACCTACAGTTTTTCTTCAGCAATTGGGACGTGGATTAAGAAAGAGTAAAGGGAAAGAATACCTTAATGTGCTTGATTTTATAGGTAATTATAAAAAAGCCCAACCTTATTCCCGGATTTTTAAGTAACTCAGGCACTAAAATGTTAGATAACAAAAAGAGCAGAAAATTCTCAATTGCTGATTTTGAATATCCTGATGATTGTATTGTAGATTTTGATTTTCGTGTTATTGACATCTTTGAAGTGCAGGCTAAACAAGGGTTAAAATTAAAAGATAAGATATTAGATGAATTCGAAAGGATTAAATCTAGTTTAAAACATATCCCTTCTAGAATGGAATTATTTTTACAAATGGATTCTGATTTGTATGATTATATAAGAACAAAAAGCAAACTCAATATATTTAATTTTTATCTTGATTTTTTAATGGAAATGGATTGCCTGTCAGAGGAGGAGAAAATATTATATTCAGGCAGGGGCAGAGAGTTTATTAATATGATTGAAACAACAAGTATGTCAAAAACATATAAGATGCCGCTTTTACTGGCCTTTTATAACAAGGGCCATATAAAGATGCAGGTAAATGAAGATGATGTATATCAGAGTTTTTATGAGTTTTACCGGAAAGGTTCTAATAAAGTTGACATGCTTAGGCATAATAATACCCGAGATTTTGAAAGCTGGGGTAAAAAAGAATACATTAAATTAGCCAAAGATAATCCCATTAATTTTATGGTAAAAACCCACGGTGATTTTTTTAAGAAGAAAGATGGAAGCTTATTAGCACTAGATGACAGCTTAAAAAATGTAATAAAGTTAGATGCATTTTTAAAACATATGAAAGATGCAATTGATTATAGGGTTGTTAGTTATTATAGAAATCGAAATTTTAAGTTAGATTAATTTTTTCCCCTTCTAATAGACCATATTTCCCTATATTAATTTTCCAATAAATGGAGTATAATTAAGAAAAAAAGGGAGGGTCATATTATGAAGGGGTATAAATATTTAGCCTTACTATTAGTTATCATTTTTATGTTATCAGCTTGTACTAAGAACAAATCATCAGATGTAGACTCCGACCTGCCACAAACAGGTCTTTCAAAGGATACATCAATTGAAGAACTGCTAGCTTCCATGACCTTGGAGGAAAAGGTGGGACAAATGGTTCAGGGAGCTAGAGATAGTATGCCTTATAATGATGTTAACAGATTGTGGCTTGGTTCTGTACTAAGTGGAGGGGGCTCCTATCCTAAAAATAACACCATAGAAGATTGGCAAGATATGATATCAAATTATCAGGGGGCAGCCTTAAGTACAGATAAGGGTATACCTATTATATATGGTGTCGATGCTGTACATGGTTTGGCCCTTGTTAAGGGGGCAGTGGTTTTTCCTCATAATATAGGTCTTGGGGCAGCTAATGATCCGGAGCTTATGTACAAGATGGGAGCTGCGGTTGCCGAAGAGATGAAGCTAATAAGAGTGCCTTGGAACTTTTCGCCCTGTGTAGCGGTAAATACGGATCCTAGATGGGGAAGGACTTATGAATGCTATTCCAGTAATCCTGATATAGTTACGAAACTGGCTCATGCCTATGTCAAAGGTCAGGCAGATCATGGGGTTGTTGCAACTGCTAAGCATTATGTGGCAGATGGAGGAGCGGTATTTGGAACCGGTGAGGGGGATTATCTTATAGACCGGGGAGATGCCATTTTATCAGAGGAAGAACTTAGAAATACACATCTTCTACCTTATAAGGAATTAGTAGACCAGGGTGTTAAGATAATTATGGCCTCATTTTCTTCATGGAACGGAGTTAAACTCCATGAGCATGAGTATCTTCTTACTAAGGTACTAAAGGATGAATATGGATTTAAAGGTTTTGTGGTATCTGATTGGGAGGCTGTATCTGGCCTTAGTGGAAGTAGCTATGAGGAAAATGTTATTAAGGCGGTAAATGCCGGTATAGATATGCTGATGGAGCCCTTTACTTATGAAAAAGCACACATGACCCTTGTAAATGCAGTAAAGGAGGGCAAGATAAGAGAAGAGAGAATTGATGATGCCGTCACTAGAATTTTAACTGTAAAACAAGATATGGGATTATTTGATGATCCATATTTGAATAAGGTTAGTAAAGAGGTTAATGAGCTGGGAAGTAAAGAATATAGAAAGCTTGCCAAACAATTGGTTGAAAAGTCTTTGGTACTACTTAAAAATAACAATAATATTCTTCCCCTGCAAAAGGGACAAAAGATTTTTGTTACCGGCCCTGCTGCAAATAATATGGGAATGCAGTGTGGCGGATGGGGACTTACTTGGCAGGGAGATATGGATATAGGCGGAAGTAAGGTTACAGAGGGAGTTACCATCTTAGAAGGCCTTATGGAGTATGGCAAAAAATATGGTTATGAAATTATAACAGATAAAGAACAAGCAAAAGAAGCTGATATAGTATTACTGGCTATAGGAGAAGTGCCATATGCGGAATTTATGGGAGATACCAAGGATTTATCCATAGTCGGTGAAAAAGCTCATAAGGATAATAAGGCTGCTATTGATTTGGCTAAAAGCTTAAATAAGCCGGTGATTACTCTACTTATTGCCGGTAGAAATGTAATTATCAGTGATTATATAGATGACTGGGATGGTCTTGTAATGTGTTATCTTCCAGGCTCTGAAGGAGACGGTGTTGCTTCTGTTTTATCCGGTGAGGCTCCATTTACGGGAAAGCTTCCTATGCCCTATTATGAAAGTGTAGATGATATCGGAAAAGAGGATGCTAAGTTATTGTTTGAAGTAGGATATGGTTTGACCTATGAATAAATAAGATAGTTGAATTTAATACAGATTTATACCGGCCAGACTTGTATCTAAGTTGTAGACACAAGTCTGGCTTATGTTATTTTGTTATATAATTTCAGGTGCAGATTTTATCCAGTATGCCGGATAAATAGGCAAGGACTATCCCATAGTTGGTCATAGGTACTTGCTGCTTCTTAGCTTCTTCTACCCGGTTTAGAACAAATTTACGATTAAACATACAAGAGCCACATTGGATAATAAGGTCGTAGTCCGTAAGGTCTTTAGGAAAATCATTGCCACGGACATTGATAATTGTTAATTTTTCACCTACTTTTTTTCTTAACAGCCTAGGAATTTTAACTGTTCCTATATCTTCTTTTAAGGGAACATGGGTACATGCTTCAGCTATAAGGACTTTGGAAGCTGTAGTTAAGTCATCAATCTTGGCCACACTTTTTAGAAAATAATCCATATCCCCCTTAAGAGCGGCAAAAAGTACTGAGAAGCTGGTAAGAAGGCTTTGGGCCGGTTTTACCTTATAGACCTCTGAAAAGACCTGGGAGTCTGTTATTATTAGTTTTGGGGGAGATAAAAGACTGGCTAAAGCCTGTGTGACCTTGTCGGCTGTACATGATATGACTATACATTTTTTGTCCAGTAATTCCCTTATGGTTTGAACCTGAGGGAGAATTAACCTTCCTTTTGGTGCCTGTATATCTTGAGGCATAACCAGTAGAACTATATCATTTTCCTGAACCAGATTCCCGGTTATGTCTTTAGCATCATAATCCTGGGGAAGCTTTCTTAGAATAGCTTCACGGATATTATCTATACCGGTTTTGGTTAGGGCACTAATACAGATGGCTTCTTCCTTACATATGGAGTTAATTTTGCTGCGTATAGTATCTATGGTTGGCCTATCTAATTTATCAATCTTGTTAATCAGAGGAATAAAGGGTGTGTTACGGCCTTGAAATTCTTTAATCCATTTTGCTTCTATAGTAATATCCTCATCGGTAAAAACAATTAAGGCAATATCGGTTTTTTCCATGGCTTTTTTACTTTGTTCTACTCGCATTTTACCAAGACTACCGAAATCATCAAAGCCGGCAGTATCAATCAGTACACATGGTCCGATACCCTGAATCTCCATAGCCTTATATACCGGATCTGTAGTGGTACCGGCAATATCAGAAACCACTGATATATCCTGACCGGTTAAAGCATTGATTAGGCTTGATTTACCGCTGTTTCGTTTTCCGAATATTCCGATATGTAGCCGGTTGGCCCTGGGAGTATTATTTATGCTCATACCTTTTTCCTTTCATATATTTAATGGTTAAAATCTAAAATCCCTATATCCTTCTGCTATAAGCCGGAGTTTGTCTATTACTATGTTTTTTACCTTTTCATTGGTAATATGTTTTAATTCATCAATAATTAAAGTTTCACCTTTTGCTTTAGTATCTAAAGAGGCATAATCTTCAAGATATTCTTTTAAGGTCATAAGGGCATTGGGTTGGCAGCAGTTGGCTATTTGACCGGATTTGACTAAGGACATAAATCTATCTCCCGTACGGCCTTCACGGTAGCAAGCAGTACAAAAGCTTGGAATATAGCCAAGGCTTAGAAGCCAGTTTACAATCTGGTCTAAGGTGCGCCTATCTTCTAATTCAAATTGGGAGGTATCTTCATCCTCAGGCTCTGTGGTTGCATAGCCTCCTACGTTAGTTCTAGATCCTCCGCTGATTTGTGTTACCCCCAGCTCTAACACTTTTTCTCTGCTCTTTTGTGATTCCCTGGTAGATACGATTAAGCCGGTATAAGGTACTGCAATTCTTAATATTGCTACTATTTTTGCAAAGATATCGTCGGAAATTCCATCGGAAAATTTGCTTGGATCGATATCATCGGCGGGACGAATTCTTGGCACACTGATGGTGTGAGGACCCACTCCGAAAGCTGCTTCCAAATGTTCGGCATGCATTAAGATTCCCACAAAATCATATTTGTAGTTATTAAGGCCAAAGAGTACCCCTAGTCCTACATCATCTATGCCCCCTTCCATGGCCCGATCCATGGCTTCTGTATGATAGGCATAATCATGTTTTGGACCGGTAGGATGAAGTTTTTCATAGTTTTCTTTATGATAGGTTTCTTGGAATAAGATATATGTACCTATTCCTGCTTCTTTTAATTTGCGGTAATTTTCAACTGTGGTTGCGGCTATATTTACATTTACCCGTCGAATGGAACCGTTTTTGTGTTTGATGGAGTATATAGTATCAATACTTTCTAATATATACTCAATAGGATTATGAACAGGATCTTCACCGGCCTCTAAAGCTAGCCGTTTGTGGCCCATATCCTGCAGGGCGATTACTTCCTGGCGGATTTGCTCTTGGCTTAATTTTTTTCTGGGAATCTGCTTGTTAACAAGGTGATATGGGCAATAAACACAACCGTTTACACAGTAGTTAGAAAGGTATAATGGGGCGAACATAACAATACGGTTGCCATAGAATTTTTGCTTAATTTTTTTGGCAAGGGTATATATTCTTTGGATTTCTTCTTCCATATCACATTCCAGTAATAGGGCTGCCTCACGATGGCTTAGCCCCTTTAAGTTTTCAGCTTTCCTTATAATGCTATCTATTAACTCTTTATTATTTTTGTTGGCTTTGGCATACTCAAGAGTCTCTAGAATCTCCTCATGACTAATAAATTCTTCTGCTTTTTTAGATTTTAGGTCATACATAATGACTAGCCTCCTTAATATTTAAAAATATCTTAATTAGTTACCGGATAATTTATAATCCCCACGATCAACAACTAACTGATAACCGATACGATTTACCCTTCTTTCAAGACAATATCTACATTCTGCAGCCTCATCCCCGGTACAGATTTTATTATCGTACAGCTCATAATCTTTTCTCACTGAAGTGGGAGATAGGTTAGGCATAACAACATTGGCCCCGGATAGGATGCCCATCTCCCTACCGTCCGGATGTATGGTACCTAAGGCTGTTGTGGCAGGAAGCAGTACATTAGGTAGCATAAGACGGATTATACTAAGCATTAAGAGGGTTTGGCGTAAAGAACCCTGACTTTTATCTGCAAAGGGTGTCTGATGATGGGGGATAAATGGACCAATGCCTACCATATGTGGAGAAAGTTCTTTAAGAAAAAGAAGGTCTTCCACAAGGTTTTCTGTTCTTTGATAGGGGGAGCCAACCATAAAACCTGCTCCTACCTGAAAGCCAATCTTTTTTAAATTCAAAAGACTTTGTATTCTTTTATCTAGGGATAGTGAGGGGGGATGAAGTTTTTGATAGTGTTCTTTATTAGCAGTTTCATGTCTTAAAAGATAACGATCAGCCCCGGCTTCAAAGTAGCGTTTATAGCTATCATAACTTTTTTCTCCGATGGAAAGGGTAACGGCACAGTCGGGATATTTTTCTTTAATGGATTTAATAAGAGTAACTATGTAATCGTCCGTATAATGGCCATCTTCTCCTCCTTGAAGC
The DNA here is from genome assembly GCF_900070325.1 of Herbinix luporum. Lineage (GTDB taxonomy): Bacteria > Bacillota > Clostridia > Lachnospirales > Lachnospiraceae > Mobilitalea > Mobilitalea luporum. The sequence goes on along the minus strand of NZ_LN879430.1, from coordinate 2,452,835 downwards.
ACAAAGGTTCTAAATCCAAGTAAGTAACCTGTATCTGCACATTTAAGAATGTCTTCTTCACTTAGGCGATATCTATGGACATTTTCATTGCTCCGCCGTATTCCGCAATAGTAGCAGTCATTTTTGCAGTGGTTTGTAAATTCTATTAATCCCCGGATATAAATCTTATTGCCGAAATGTTTTCTGGCAGTAATACAGGCCCTCTCCCTTAGATAAAGTAAATCTTCATCGGAGATATGGTTAAGCAAAGTATGAAATTCTTCTTTTGATAAGATTTTGTTAGTTTCCAGCTTTACTATCAAGGATTTTACATCTGCCATAGCTTATTCTCACTTTCTATAAAATCATAAATATATACAAAAAACCCTGTATCCGAAGACACAGGGTTGTCAGGCAATTTTTTACACAAGGTAAATGGAAAAAGGTATTAGATTATTTCTTTATATGCAAGGCTTCTAATATCACCTCTACAATGAATATAAAATTCATGTCATATAAAGATAAATCCAATTACAAATTTTTCCAATGCCTTCCCACTCGGGCGAACCCTTGTCGTCAGAACAAGTTTGTTATTTAATTAACAATAAGTATACAGCAAATTTAAGAAAAAGTAAATAGATTAATTAACATTTATCGGATAAAGCAAAGATGCTTATTGAATATATTAAAAAGCTCTTCAGATAATGAGCTTTTATAACAAATATCGGCACATGGACCCTAGACAGAAGAAGATTTATAAGGTAATATGTAACAGAATTTTAAGAAAGACAGGATGATTTAAGATGTGGATTCTCTTGGTATTACTTTATGGTATTTTGAAAGGGGTAAGGGAAGTACGGTATGGAAGGCAGTAGGATTACTGTGATGACATTGATTAAGCAGTCTGGTAGTTTGGTTACGATCCTGGCCGGTAAGTTTATTTTTAAAGAAAAAAATATTGCTTATAAGTTAATTTGTGCAGGGATTATTATAATAGGTATTGTGATTGGGGTATTATAGTATATATTAAGAGACTAAGGATTTACTTTTTAGAAGTTATTTGCATTTATAGGCTACTAAAGCAATAGCTTCTTTGGTATTTTTACTTAGTCTCTTTTCTAATTCAGTAATTCTTTCTAAATCTTCTGATGTAAGATTCTGTGCCAATTGATAGTTGATATCTTTATTATTTTTAAGTCTAGAATATTAGCCATAATACTTATATAATTTGGAAATAGTTAACCTCAAAGGTAAATATTATATTGACATTTATTTGATGTCATGTTAATATAAATTTACCTTACAGGTAAATTAAAAGTGGGTGATAAATTGCATATTAAGTATAGAACCAAAAAATTAGAGAAAATTTGTACTAATGCCAATGAGGCAGAAAAGAAACTAGGAAAAAGAATGGCTGAAAAACTTCATCATAGAATAGATGAAATATCAGCTGCTCCTTCAGTAGAAATAATGCTTCAATTTGGAATTGGACGATGTCATCCTCTTAAGGGAAATAGGAAGAGTCAATATGCTGTAGATTTACTTCACCCATATCGACTTGTATTCGAGAAAATAGGTAATGAAATTCAAATAGCGAATATTATTGAAATAGTAAATTATCATAAAAAAGGTTAAAGTGTTATTAAGGAGGTATTACAATGGAGAGAAGTCGGAGTTATATAGCAACGCCCCCAGGTGCAACCATAAAAGAACAGATTATAGATCGCGGAATGAAACAGAAAGAATTCGCAGCAAGAATGGGAATGTCTGAAAAACATATTAGTAAATTGATAAATGGAGAAGTTAAGTTAACAATGGATGTTGCACGTAGACTAGAAATGGTATTAGGATTGCCAGCTCAGTTTTGGTGTAACCTAGAGTCTATCTATAGAGAAAAATTGGTTAAGGTGAATGAAGAAAACGCTATGGAATATGATATGGAAATAGCAAAAAAGATGCCATATAATGAAATGGCGAAGAATGGATGGGTTGAGGAAACATCAAAATTGTCGGAGCGTGTTATTAACTTAAGAAAATTTTTTGAAGTTGCTCAATTAAATCTTCTGAAGGAAAATCTTGTGCCATGTATTGCATGTAGAAAATTATCTATATCAGAAAAGAGTGATTATGCGTTAATAGCATGGGCGCAGAAAGCAAAATTAGAAGCCAGAAAAATCGTTACGCAACCTATAGACATTAAATCCCTTAAAAAACATTTATCTGAAATCAGGAAAATGACGATGATGGAACCAAAAGACTTTTGTCCTATGCTTATTGATATTTTATCAAGATGTGGAGTTGCAATAGTGTTTCTTCCCCATATAGGAGGGTCTTTTTTGCATGGAGCGACATTTTATGATGACAATAAAATTGTTCTGGGATTAACCGTAAGAGGAAAAGATGCAGATAAGTTTTGGTTCAGTATGTTTCATGAATTGGGACATATTATACTAGGGCACATAGGAAAAATTGAGGGATTAAAAGATAGTGATGAAAATGTTGCTGACGAATTTGCAAAAAATGAATTAATTCCAACTAACATATTTGATGAATTTGCAAAGAATGTTGAACTTACAAGGGAAAACATCATTGAATTTGCAAAACAACTCGGAATTGATGCTGGAATAGTTGTCGGTAGGCTTCAAAAAGAGGGATATATACGATTTAGTTGGTACAATGACTTAAAAACCAAGTATACTATATCTGCTTGATAGCAGAAACAAGCTGTATAATATATTGTTAAAAAATATAAATATGAGAGAAACATATAAAACAAAACCTGTAAATAAGAGGAATGAAAACCAAGTGAGGCTTCACTTTTATATTAATTATTAATGAATTTATATGATTCTTGAGATATTAGTGATTCTTAATTGGGAGATTTGATAAGAGCGAGATAGTTATAATTTAGGGCATGGGGTAGACCTATGCTCTATTTTATATTTATCAAGCTAACATAATTGCGATTACAACACAGCCCATTATTATATATATATTAATATTAAATGCATATACTAAAGTAGTTTCATCTTTTTTGTCTAGCTACAGATACAGCTCAGAATATTTTTGTAAAACAATATTAAGGTGACTTTACTTACATGTTATTATTAGATGAATAGGTAAAATAAAATGAGAATATAGGAAATTATCAGCAATATAAAGGAGGGAAAACTGTGAAATATTTGAAGTTCTTATGCTTGCTTTCTGTATTTTTCTTATTTGCTAATTCTACTGACATTGCCTATGGAGCTGACAATGAGGTATGGGAAAGTGGCAATATCTATTACTGGAAAACCAGCAATGTAACCAGAGGAAGTTCTACTGATTTAACTGACGCAATTCAAGGAGCTATTAATAATAGTAGCGGCAACAGAGAAATTCATGTATATTGTAGCGGAAACTTGACTAGAACAATTTCACTTTCTGGAGACTTAACTCTTCGTTTTCATAACAATTCCTTAAAAAACACCCATGGAGCTACAGCTTTTCATCGTGAGGGTTCAGGAAATATCAAAATTTATGATTTGACCTTGGATAATACCAAGGGTGGCTTTGGATTTCGTTTAAGTAGAGCCAGTGATCTTCATTTTGAAAATATTAATATTAAAGGTGGAAGTATAGGAATTAGAGTAGATAGTCATCCTAGTCGTCCTTATGAAGATGGTCGCTGGGTATATAACTTAACAGTAAAGAATTGTACCTTTGAAGGCTGTAGTAGCCATGGTCTTGAAACTTATGGTGTGGATGGTTGCTATATAGATAATATCAAAGCCAGAGATTGTGGGGAATGCGGGGTATTATTAAATAAGACTGTTAATGGTACTGTTGGCTCAGTTGATGCTTACAGATGTTGTTATGGTGGTGGATATGCAGGTTTTCGCCTGGCTAATTACTGCAAAAACATCACTGTAGATTATATAAAATCCGTTGAATGTGGAAGAGGTTTCTTTACTGTTAGTGATATCAGAGACGTTACGGTTAAGGAAGTATATATCCGTGATTGTAGCAACCATAGTATCTTATTACAAAACAGTGATAATGTTAGAATATTAGGAGGAACCTATGGTGGAGTGGCTCTTAATCACTATACCAGTTCCAACTGCCTAATTAATGCAAATGCTGTAAGAAGAATTAGAAACCGTGCAACAAATATGTATCTAGATGGTATGGGTAGAACCGATAATGGGGCAGATGTATCTCAATATGCTAACACCACCCATCCCAACGCCCATTGGGTTCTTGTACCGGTAGGTAACTATTATTATTTGGTAAATGAGGCAACCGGCATGAAGATTGACGGATACGGCAGAACTGTTAACGGGGATGCTGTTTCACAATATTCAGGGTCTACAACCCATGCTAATGCTCAGTGGAGCTTAGTTGAGGCTTCTAATGGCTATTATTATATTGTAAATAGAGCCACTGGAATGAAGCTGGATGGGTATGGAAGAACAGGAAGTGGGGATATATGCTCACAGTATTCAGGATCTACAACTCACTACAATGCACAGTGGACATTTGTTGATACCAAGTATGATAATGTGCTTAATCCCCGTTAATATCTAAGAGCTTAACTGTGATAATGGAGTAAATATGTTCATATTAATAAGATGTTTCCATAGAATAAGGCTTTAAGGGTTGGTTAAACTCTTAAAGCCTTATTTATACTTAAAAATTACTGAATTCATCTATTAATTCATCAAGGGTATTACTTTATTATAAGTGCCTTTTACATTGTTTCAATTACATTTTAATATGCAAAAAAGCTCCCAAATTATTATAAATGAGAGGCTTAAATTAATTACTGCAGTTGGGGGGACTTGAACCCCCACCCAGTTATCCCGGACTAGAACCTGAATCTAGCGCGTCTGCCAATTCCGCCACAACTGCATATTGTATTTTACTGGTTGATTTATGGAACGAATAAAATTATAACATAATGAAATTTGATTTTCAACTATAAATTTCACTCTAAGATTCACAAGGAAAACCACAAATCAAGGCTATTAAATGAAAAAAATATAATAAAATAATCATCCAAATATGGCATAAAATATGTTAAAAACTATTGACATCTTTAACCTAGGAGTATAAAATTATAATCGTATTCCTCGATAGCTCAATGGTAGAGCACGCGGCTGTTAACCGCGGGGTTGTAGGTTCGAGCCCTACTCGGGGAGTTTTTTTATTGCCTAAAATTCCATTGGATCTCCATAGTAACTATATAAACTTATTCAAGGAATTATTTTCAACATTTAGAATAAATATATTTATTTTTGGAAAATCTAGCCTTTGAGGTGAATAAAATGGACATCCTATGGAAGGAAAATGGTACCTTTAAAGAGGAAGGCTTAGAGCAAGGAGAATCCTTATGGATTCAGGATCAATACCGAAATGATAAAGCCGGAAAAGACAGTGAAGGGGGCAGAATTATAAGGCCAACCCTTCAGGAAGATATAAGTACGGAAGTAGCTGTTATTGGGGCAGGGCTGGCAGGAGTCCTAATAGCATATTTATTACAAAAGCAAGGTATTCCGGTTGTGGTACTAGAGTGTAGAAGAGCCGGTGAAGGGATAACAAAGAATACTACAGCAAAGATAACTTCTCAACACGGCTTAATCTACCGGAAGTTAATAATGTACAAGGGAGAGCAAAGAGCCTGGGAATATGCCATGGCTAACCAGCTTGCCGTAAAGAAATACCAAGAAATAATTAAGGAACTTCAAATTGACTGTGATTATGAAGTCATGCCTAATTATATCTATACCCTTGATGATGAGCAAAAGATTAGGCAGGAGGTAGATGCGGCACTAAGATTGGGGCTGCCGGCATCCTTTACAAAAGAAACAAGCCTGCCATTTAAGGTAAAAGCTGCAATAAAATTTGAAAATCAAGCACAATTTCATCCCCTTAAATTCTTGGATGCAGTTGCAGATACTTTAAAAATTTATGAAAATACCCGTGTAACGCAGATTAATAAAAATGGTCTTATTCTAACGGATGGAGGTTCTGTAAAGGCTAAAAAGATTGTAATAGCCACCCATTATCCATTTATTAATGTACCCGGATATTATTTTATAAGGCTTCATCAGGAGCGGGTTTATCTATCAGCTTTAGAAGGTTGGGGTCAGAATAAGAAAGACCTGGATGGTATGTATTTGGATGCCGACAAAGACGGCTTTACTTTTAGAAAATATAAGGACTATTTAATCCTTGGCAGCGGAAGCCATAGAACCGGTAAGTATCAACCTCTTGATGCATATGAGAGGATTGAGATGGCCGCTAAGAAGTGGTATCCGGAAGCAAAAGTTAAGTATACCTGGTCAAATCAAGATTGTATAACCCCGGATTCCATACCTTATATAGGTAGATACTCCGTCAGGACGCCAAATATTTTTGTAGCTACGGGATTTAATAAGTGGGGAATGACTAGTTCTATGGTGGCTGCCATGATTATTAGTGATATGATTACCGGTAAGGAAAATCAGTATCGTAAAGTTTTTATCCCCAGAAGATTAATGCTGTCCGGCAGCCGTGTGCTTTTAAAGGACGCAGCTATTATTACCATTAGTCTTTTGTCAGAGCATTTAAAAATACCCCATGATAAGTTAAAAGATATCGAACGGGAGAAAGCAGGGGTTATAAGGTATAAAGGGCAGAGGGTAGGAGTATACCGGGATAAAGAGGATAAATATTATTTTGTCACCACCAAATGCCCCCATCTTGGGTGTAAGCTTGAATGGAACCAGAATGAATTAACTTGGGACTGCCCCTGCCATGGATCTAGATTTGATTATAAGGGAAAAATGATTAATAATCCGGCCATGAGAAATGCTTTTGATGTATGTGTGAAAACAAAAAGTAAATAGTATAAATGAGCTTGACAGTTGTTTTTTAAGGCCGAAAAGCTCATTTTTATGTAAATTAATTACAAAATAATTTGTTTTCTATGTTTAAATAGTAGATTTAAAGAAAAAGTTTTATAGAAGTATGGAGAAATAAGTAAATTGTGATATGATGGGGAAGGGGAAGCATATTTAAAACATATAGTAAACAAGCTTATTATCGATGAGTATTTATATCTAAGCAATGATAAATACTCCATTGTAAAATTAAATCGTTCAGCTAATGACATACTAAGTGATAAGACAAGTATCGTTATGAAACTGCCCAAGAAAGGTAAAGAAGATAGCAGTAATAAAGAAAAAAGACTTCGTAAGTCAGAAGTTCTAACATCTAAGGGGCTAGAGCTATTTGATACCTTAAGGCAAGTAAGAATAAAAGAGGCCAAAGCAGAAGGAGTACCTCCATATATTATATTTTCAGACAAGACCCTAATGGATATGTGTATTAAGCTTCCTTTTGATAAAACGGAAATGCTTTCGGTAACCGGCGTCGGTGAGTATAAATATGAAAAGTATGGTCAGATCTTTATAAGTGCTATTCGTAAGTTTATGAACGATACCAAAGAAAATTTATTTTACCAAGGAGCTATAGAAAATCTAGAAGAAAAAAGCGTAAGCAAATCTAAACATATAAGAAAAGTGGACTTTTATCTTACAGATGAAATGAAGCAGAATATTAAGCCTTTAGGTAAAGTTACTATCAGTCAATTTGTTGATCATTTAAACGGACTTAGAGATGAGAAATTAATGAAACGTCTGACTGCAACATCCTTGACATCGATTTTAAAGGAAGAAGGTTACCTTAAGGAGGAGTTTAACCGGTTATTGGGAAGAAATACAGTTACAGTAACAGATAAAGGGGAAGAATTAGGGATGTCGCTGCAGACAAGGATTAGCGACAAAGGGAATGAATATAGTGTTGTAATATATGATGATAAAGCTCAGGAATATCTTATATTCTTAATTGATAGGCTTGGAAGTTATCAAGAATAACCTATAAGTATAAACGGTAATATATAGAGTTATTGAGATATAAGGTGAATAGGATGATTTTGTCAGATAAAATGTAGATTTATTGCAACTAAATTTTATGTTTTAATAAAAGTTTAGTATTGATTTTTGCTTCAAATATTGTTATAATATAATTCGTTCGCTGGTAAACAGCAGACAATAATAAATGCAGTCGTGGCGGAATTGGCATACGCGCTAGACTAAGGATCTAGTCCGGGTTAAACTGGGTACGGGTTCAAGTCCCGTCGACTGCATTATAGTTCAAATGGTGGAAAGCCTTGTAACATGGGGCTTTCCGCTTTTTTTAATTTCTGAAAGCTTGTTATTTTTTTGGTTGCCCTTGGTTGCCTTGTTGAATATGTTCATGAGATGATAAGGCCTTTTCTAATAAAGCTTCCTTGTGTTTGTCTGGTGCACGATCAAAGGCGTAATTTTTATAAGTGGTTTCTTCATTTTCGTGGCCTGATTGCTCTCGGATGGTGTTTATGTTTACACCTTCATCGATTAGCGTGGAAATATATGTTTTGCGTATCTTATGCATGCTCTTTTCTGGTATGTTATTATTTCTGCAATATTTCCGGATTAGCTTATCTAACATAAATTTATTTAGACGTTGGCCCTTACTATTAGTAAAAACAAATTCGCTCTTGATTCCATTTTCATCTTGACTTTTTTTTGCTTCTACTAATATTTCTATAGCCTTTTTTGTTAAGTAAACGTGCCGGTCTCCTGCATTGGATTTTGTATGTTCTACAAGTATAAGTTTGGCAGGTTTCCATGTGTTGGTTTCCTCGCATATTTCTTCGTGTCGGACCTCCATGCGTTGGATATGAAGATATTTGCCATTAATATCACTCCATTTTATGGCTACAAGTTCTCCTAATCTTAGTCCAGTTTGAAAGTCCAATAATATAGCTAAAGGTGTAGTGGATGTAGTATTAGAGTAAAAATCATTCCACGCTTCTTGCACAATAAGATTTTGTTCATCTGTTAGAAAAACTTGTGTATTATCTTCTTTTTTCCTAACCTTGCGAAAAAGTTTAGGGTTTGGTTTTAAATTTTCAAAAGGGTTCTCTGTTATTACTTCCCTGCCTACTGCATATATTAGGCTTTGTCTTAAGATAATTGACATATTGTAGTAGGCTTTCTCAGTAAGTTCGTATTTTTTTATTTTTGTGTGTATCCACTGGTCCAAAGTGAGTCTGTCTAATTCCGGAATAGGGATGTCTATAAGAGGATCATTTAGATAGTATTTATGCCAGTCATTATCTATCCTGCGAATGGAGGCAGTTGCAGCAGTATGCAAACTTTTATACTTGAGCCATTCTGGATATAATGTTCTGAGAGTTATCTTTTTACGTTGCTCCTTTTTATTATGTAGATTGTAGAAATCCACAATTGCATCCTCTAGCCTGCTTTTGTCTTTTCGTCTTATTTGTTTTCGTTTTTCGGAATATGAATCTTGGGGTAGATATGTGTACCAATATCCGTTATTACCCATCCAAATATCATATGTGTGATTCTTTAGTATCTCTTCTTTTTTAAACATTTCTAACTTGTCTTGCACAGCGCTTACATTAATAATACCACTCTTAATAGCATCATTCAATATTTCTCTTTCATATGATTGCGTAACTTTACTGTAGGAAATATAAAGGTGGAGTTCACCAAAGATGTGTTTATAGAATTAACATCTTTACTATACCTTTTATTTCTCTTTTTTACAATCCCCATATATGAGGATTAAACCATGCATATTTCTTAGCACTAGCACTTAAGCTATGGCTTATACTTTCTGTATATTTTCCAAGCTCATAATGTTTATTTCTCTCGGCACTTAACATTTCTGTACTACTTATTATATCATTTTCTTCCGCTCCAGCAGCCTTGGGTAGCTCTTGTTTTTGTTTTCTCACTAATTCCAACATATCTCCACCATTATAGTAGTAAGCACGTAAATGCGCCATTTTATCTGCGCCTATTCTACACCATCCCATTGGTCTAGAGCTCATTCTGGAAGCTAATATATGGCTTACATGACCTTCTGCACTACAACCTATTATACCTTCTTCTTTTTTTAGACGTACTTTAACCGCGGACCAATTATTTAATATCAATTTCTTACTTTCATTGACACGTTCTATAACTGTATCTCCTTCTGTAACTCTTAGTATTTTTTCCATTACTTCTTCAAAGTCCTTTTTAGTGCCTACCTTTATTGCATGTCGTATTTCACAACGTGCGTCCTCTGCAGAATCTAATAAGTGGGATGTTGCTCGTATCATATATTTATTTAAATGAAATCCATCCATAACATAAGTAATTCTGGCTAATCGACTTTTTCCTGCCTTAATCCAAGCACCACCATCACCGTTCAGGTATATTTTCTTTATGTTGTCTACATCATAGTTACAGCATATATAATCATAAACCCTATCCCATAAAACATTATTTTCTTCCCCGGGATAGTTACCGCAGAAGTAATGGGGATTTATTAACTTGTTTCGTTTACTTCTAGGACTCTCTTTTTCTATTCCCTCATACACATAGACAATCTTACTTAGTAAACAGTTATTCTTCCTATTGTTTTTATTCTTTATAAGGTCGCCCTTCTCCTCATTATACTGCAAGGATATATGATCTTCATCTGCATCTATGTATAAATAATCCACCTTTTTCTTCTTTGGTAAATCCTTATACTCGTGTTGAAATTCAAGGTTATGTATTTCGTTTTTAACAGTCTGCTTACTAACAGTATCACTTATACTGGTTGCCTGCCCAGCTTTGCGATAGGAGGTCTCTACTGCTTCCTCTAGCATCTTTGCCTCGGCATCCTCTGTTAACCTTTGATGCTCTTTAAATCCAAGAATGCGATCTAGAAGATATGTCCTTTCTCCTGTTGTTTTATTTTTAAATAAGGTCTTTTCAAAGCTGATTGTTCCAAGTGATGTAATAAGTGTTTTCTTATCTTTCTTTATAATGTGCCAGTTTTGCTTTCTTTTTCCACTCTTTCTGAGCATTTCATCACAATTCTCAAGAGTTTCTTGTATAGTGTCTAAACCTAGCTTAATCACTTCTTCCTGAACTCCATAGACAAATGAAGCAAAATCCTTTGGGTTTTGTAAAAAACTTTCAATTGTTTTTTCTAAACTTTTTGTGCCAAAATCTAAAAATTGTTGTATACTTTTAATCATAAGAGAACATCTCCTTTGTGTTTTGGTTTATTGTGATGATTAAATTCTAACACAAAGATTGGTGTTCTCTTATTTTATATTTAATTTTCCTACAAAAATTTTACGCTAACCTTTCATATTTTTTCATAAGTGCTCCTTTCAAATGAAGTGGAACTTTGGATTACACTTATAGAATGCATTTTGAGGCCTCAAAAAGTTGCTTTTGTGGTTTTATCTAAGCTAGTAGATATAAGGGTTTGAGACATGTGTAAAAAAAGACTGTGTGGGAGCGCAGATAATTGCCAATAATTGATAGGTATGATATAATTAAGTAAAAGGAATAGCGAATAAGTAGACAAACGAAGAGAAAGTTAGAATAAATTTAGAGAAAAAAGCACTAGATTATATATAGAATGTAATTGCTTATTGTTACAGCTGATATATTTTTACAAAAAAAATGATTAGCATTTACAAACATATTGATGAGTCTTGGGCCACGAAAAAAGAATTTCTGAATGATAAAACAGAATTTAAATATAAATATAAACTATTTGCAAGATATATTATTGTTTTAATAAACTAAAACAATATATATTTGTTTCATAAGATATATAAAAAGACTAACTATTAAAAGTCAACACATTAATTAAAGTTTTTTTAATAATGTAGAAATTTATTTTAGAAAAATCAGATCCTTGAAAACTGCATGACAAATAGAGCACAATTACAAGTGCTCAAAAAAGGAGATGTTCCTGAAATATTAACTAAGCCGCTTTTATATAGAGTTGACCAGATTTTTCAAGTTTATAAATCACTCTTACAAGCTTTTTAGTAGCATGTGATAAGGCTACGTAGTAATGTTTTCCCTCGGCACGTTTTTTTGCGAGATATGAAGAAAAGGTTGGATCCCAATGACACACATATTTAGTAGCATTAAATAATGCGTATCGTAGATATTTAGAACCACGTTTCTCCATACGTGAATACGAAGATTCTACTTTTCCAGACTGATAGGTTGAGGGCGACATTCCAGCGTATGCAAGTATTTTATCTGGCGAATCAAACCTATTAAAATCACCTATCTCTGCAATAATCATGGCTCCCATACGGTAGCTGATACCAGGGATACTTAGAATTGGGGAGTTGATTTCATTCATTATGAGCTTTATTTGTGATTCAATTTCATCAATAACAAAGTCTAGCTCTTTAATCAACTTGATTGTATGTTTTAATTCTAATGATTTTGCAGGCATTTTAGCGCCAATAGAAACTCTTGCGGCTTCACGAAACATTATGGCAGTATCCTTGTTGTATCGTCCCCTAGAGGCATCTTTTAATAAATTAGTAAGTCTAGTAAGATGGGCGTTAGCGACCAAGTCTGCACTAGGATACTCAGAGAGTAAGGCATATACAGATGCCATATGTATGGTGGGAACCAGTTTTTCAAGTTCAGGAAAAAGAATTGTTACTAAGCGAGAGATAGTGCTTTTCAACTTTGCCCGTTCACTAACTTTATCAAAACGATAACGAGTTAGTGACTTGAGTTCTTCATTGTGATAAGATATGTCTGAGTAGGGTTATAAGTTCACATCAGACATTAACATAGTAGCAATAGTATGGGCATCAACTTTATCCGTTTTAGTCTTTCTAAGGCTTAGACTTTTTCTGTAAAGATTAGTATGTAACGGGTTGATAACAAAGGTGGTAAGACCTTTATCAATGAGGAATCCCAAAACGTTGTAGCTATAGTGTCCAGTGGCTTCTAACCCTACTTTTACTCTAGACAAATCTGTAGCAACTTCCTCAATTTTCTGATAAAGATCATTAAATCCAGTTCGATTGTTTTGAATAGTAAACGCTTTAAAAAGCAGTTCACCATCAGAGTTAATGATAAGACAATCGTGCTTATCCTTGGAAACATCAATTCCTACGTATATCATAGCGACACTCCTTTAAATGTATTTTGATACTGTTTTAGACCACGGGTACTCTCTGCACTTGTAACCTCGTTCTAAATAAACCGTCATGCGGTATCTAACTGATTAACAATTTAACAAAGAGACTGTGGTTAGAGCCTTTTTTCAACCATCATGTGGTAGGAGGTATAAACTAATCCACAGTATCTAAAACAAGCATAGCTCATACCTAAGAAAAGGTAAAGAAAAGCTATGACTATATAATACGAGGATGTATATAAAAGACTTCTAGATGTAGCAGAAGACGAAAATAAAATAGAAGATATCAAAACAGCACTCAAATATTTTTTAAATAATTGGGATGGAATAAAAGTAAAGGTAGAAGATGTAGGTGGTTGTTGGAGATGCTCAGCAGAAGGTCAGGTTAGCCACGTTTTGTCAGCTAGGATGAGTAGTCGTCCAATGGGTTGGAGTACGTTTGGATGTGATCAGATGGCTAAATTATGAGCTTTTAAATATAATAACGGGAAAGTTATCGACTTATTAAAATACCAGAAAAGCAAACAGAAAGTGCAAGAGAAACGAGAAGAGCAAGAAGAGCTGATAAAGGAATTAAGAAAAAAACAAACAGGTTGGGATTATGCAGAAAGAACCCAAGCTGTCATTCCAGGACTAGAGAAAAGCAACATGAAATGGATGAGAAGCTTAATAGATAGTCAAGTAGTATAATCCCTGGAAAATAAATATCTTGTTTAATTATAATAAAATATAGCCAATTTACAAGGAATGTAGTATGATGAAATCAATATAAATCTTAATCAGATCATACAGGTGAACTCTCACCACTCATTTCCGAAAGTAAATTGACGCTATCACTGACTGCACTTTTCTTGACAATTCCAATGGCTTCAATTATAATAAACTTACGAGAATGCCAAACGGGCGATGACGAAAACATATTCGTCAATATTAAAAACACTGACTCTTATGCACCCCACAGTGCTTACATCATCGCAGAAAGGAGTGTTTTATGAAGAACAGATTTACGGCGATCATGTCCGGCTTAGTGGCCGCACTGCTGCTGCTTGGAATGTCAACAGTGGACCTACGTCCATACTTTGGACACAAAAAGTTGAACTTTTTCTCTCTGTATGATTTTAATACATAGAGAAAGATTACTAAGCTGCAAGGACCTCATCTTCAACCTGCTGTGGGGTTTTATAATCCAGTGCACTGTGCCTTCTTCTGCGGTTATACCAAGACTCAATATATTCAAAGATTGCTGTTTTAGCCTCTTCAAATGAATGATAAGTATTTAAGTATACCTCTTCCTTCTTTAATACAGAATGGAAGGATTCCATACAAGCATTATCATAAGGGTTTCCCTTTCTGCTAAAGGAATGCTTCATATTTTTTTCTATAAGCATATCCTCAAACGTTGCACTTGTATACTGGCTGCCTAAATCTGAATGAAGGATAATACCTGTAGTATCTTCTACATTGAGACATGCATTTTCTACAGCCTTTTTAGCTAATTCGGCGGTTGGATTTTTACCATATGAATAACCAATGATTTTCCTATTATATAAATCCATAACTGATGCTAGATAAGTCCAACCCTCGTTAAGAACATGTATATACGTAATGTCTGTAACCCATTTTTGGTTTATTGTTGTAGCAGTAAAATCACGATTTAGTATATTTTCCTTATCGTCTGGAACCTTACCTTGGTTATTTTGATACTTATATTTGCGTACTACAACACTGCGAAGACCAAGCTTAGCCATATGTCTCTGCACTCTTTTGACTGAACAAGGGATACCAGCTTCTTCAAGATCTCGCTGTATCTTAATAGCACCATAACGCCCCTTAGATCTGTCATAGTAATATTGAACTTCATCACTAAATTTGTTGTAATCAATCTCTCTTTGAGATTTAACATGATTAATAACAGCATAATAAGTGCTACGAGGAAACTCAAGTACCTTGCACATTTGTTTAACAGTATAATTATCAAGATTAGCTTGAATAAAGGACACATACTCAGCTATTGATTTTTGGCGAATATGGCGGTAGCTTTTTTTAATATTTCATTCTCTGTCTCTAATTCCTTTATTTTCTTTTGAAGAGCCTTGTACTCTTTCATAGAAATTGTTTCTGTTTCTGAGACCTTTACTGGTGAAAGAAGCTTTACCCAGGTAGAGATTGTGCCTTTTGGAACGCCATATTCGTTAGATAATTCTGTTATACCTTTACCAGCCTTAATACGCAGATCTACAATCTGTTGCTTGAATTCTGGTGTATAGGATTTTTGCTTTTTTGCCATGATTGAACACTCCTTTGTTTTATTATAGAATGTTCAACTTTCTGTGTCCATAGTTATATACTAACACCAACAGTATTTGCTGCTGCATCACCTAACTATGCGACAAACACGCATGAAGATATGTCGCTCTACTACTATGGATATGTTCAGTGTCAACCGTCATACGTCGAAAACGGAAATCACGCTGCCCGTGGTTATATCCGCTACTGGCGTTACGATCTTCTGGGAAATATTGTAAATGATACGGGTAGGCTCTATACCGCTTATGGAAATGGTCCGGATGACGGACGTATCCTGAGTCGAAGCTATACCTATACAGACTCCATCATTCCCAATCCGCGCAAAACACAGTTTAGATACGGATTCGATTGGGTACCCCATGGCTCCGGCATCTGGCCTGTAAATGTTCCACCTGTTACCGAATAGTGTTCTGACAAGGACTAAGCAACCGATGTAAGCACTGTGGGGTGCATAAGAGTTAGAAACGGGGGGATCATAATGGGAAAAAGAAAAGGTGAGCTGCTTTCTTTTGCTGCACTTATATTTGTGTTTATGCTAACAACTCTATTCTTCTTTATGGTTTATAATTTGCACTATGATTCCGCGTCGGATGACTTTACCGGTTTTACCATATTTGACTATCAGAGTGAACCAGGTATGCAAGCCATCTCAGGGCTTGGAACGTTGAGAGAGGACTTAGTTAATTGGGCGGAAGAAAATAATGCAATAATTTTTTACAAAGGTTTTTCCGCTGCTGGAATTGCTGCCGTAGACTACTCTGACTGGTTTGAAAAAACATTGCATGTCCCTTTTGATGGAACTGAAGCGAAAACAGCTATCGTCACAAAGAACAATGGAAATCTAAGCCCTTATATAGAGGGAGATGTGCTGTTTCCGCGAGCATACAACTATCAAATTGTCGGCGAATTTGAAAGCAGCAATGTTCCAACCTTTCAAGGTGATGCATTCTTTTATTTTCCACTTTCCGATATTACCGATATGCAGGGAATGCTATTCACAGATGTTACCAACGAAAATGCTCTCGGTAAACTGACTGATATTGTAGAGAAAACCGGCCGGAGTGTGCAGTTTCAAACATACAGCGACAGCGGATCAAATATTTTCGACGTTACCAAAAAAATGTTCCTCGATGATTTTGTTTCGCGCTCTATGCTATTTGCATTTTTAGGACTTGTCTTTTGCGCGGTGTTCGCAGTTTCCATGATGTATCGTGAAAGTAACCGCCACATGACCGTACACCATTTGTATGGGGCAACTTATTTATCGATGTTTGTGAAATTGCTTCTTCGTCTGGTTGGCATCGCCATATTGGGTACGATTTTCGGATATTTCCTTGGGCGAACGCAGCTTTACTTAATACACAGAGCGGCGTATTTGAATGTCGCGGTGTTTGCCGGAATCTTTAACGCTATCTTTGTTTGTGTGATTCAAACAATAAGCTTTTTCAGTTGGAAACAGAAGTACAGTGGGAAGGAGGGGCGTTACTGATATGGTAATAAAACAAATACTTAGGGATCTCCGGAAAGAGTGGTCATGGGCATTCTTTTATGCCGTTGTCGCAACCATGATTGCTATGGCAATACTGTATCTTTCTGTAAGCTTCTCCTCGGTACAAAGACAATCTGCAGCAATTCGATCTTTTGTTGATCAGAACGTAATCATGTTTCAATTGAAGACGGTGCAGATGGAAGCGAATCGGGAAGCTACTGTACTATCGAATGAGTCGAAACAAGACCCTGTTGATATTATGGACTATTTGCAGCACATTTTGTCCAAAGAAGGAAATGCAGGTAGCTTTGTGTTTGTAGGGAATGATGGATATTTTGATTCTAAATACGAGCAAATACTGATCCTGTTTGGAAAATACAGTGACCTGTCAGGGTTGCACTATGATGGAAGCATGGCTCTATTTGTCCCCGAAGCGCATAAAGAGGATGTAGGCAAGGAGTTCTTGATTTCGGGTCAAAACCTGAGAATTGCAGATAGTGCCGGGTCAAAATACAGTCTGTTCCACCCGCTGCATTTTATTGATTCTGACGACCTTATGCTGTCGAACACTTTAATCCTTTGCACGAGGGACTTCCAAACCGTAAACGGGATGTTCCCGTGGTGGGGATTGAGCAGTGAAGTATTTGGGCGAATGGTGCTTGTAGATCCGTCCGACAAGGAAGTCGATCAGCTTCAAAGAATCTTCTACGAACAATCAGGAACGTTATATACAGGGATCTCTACAAAGGATTTTACTCAGGTTACAACATCGGCTTCTATTCGAGCACACCGGCTGTATATTTGGTTTTATATCCTGTCAGGTGTTCTGTTGCTGATCCTTTTGATTTGCAATATTATTCGCGTTATTGAAACACATATTGCAGATTACACAGTACATCATCTTTACGGTGCACCAATTCGCACAATTCAGAAAAGAGTGGGCGGCTTTGTTCTTGCTCTAAATATGCTCCCTATCGTCGGGATAGTATTTGTGCTGTTTAGAAACGAAATGACCCTGTGGTACGTTTTGCCGCTGGGTATTGCTCTTGTTGCCGGTTTGTGCTTATTTGCCGCTATGTATGCAAGCAAGAGAATTGGTACGATGAACAACTTACAAAATCTAAGGAGAGATTACTAATGGAATTGTTATCCGTTCAAAATGTCAGCAAAAGTTTTAAGGATCACAGTTATACAGTTCATGCCGTCAATGATGTTTCTCTCGACATTCATCAGGGAGAAATGATTGCAATCATCGGCCCTTCAGGGAGCGGAAAAACCACCCTTTTGAATCTAATGGGAATCGTTATCTCTCCCGATTCCGGTGAAGTATATGTGGAAGGGCAAAAAGCCAGCGGGATGAATGATACTATGCGCTGCCGGATGCGCAATCAGTATTTCGGCTATATTGTGCAGGACTTCGCTTTGATCGAAGAAGACACTGCCATGCAAAACATTCTTGTTCCAACATTATATAGCAAGCATAAAAAGAGTTCATCAGAGTATCGGAAGCTAATCTATAGCATGGCTGAAAAACTGCAGGTTTCCGATAAACTGAAAAGTACGGTTAAGAAGCTTTCCGGTGGCGAGAGACAACGAATAGCAATCATTCGTAGCATGGTTTGCGATCAGAAAATCATACTGGCCGATGAACCGACCGGTTCGCTGGACAAGGATAATTCAACGATTGTAATGAAGTGCCTGCGCGAATTAGTCGACGATTTCAAAAAAACCGTGGTGATAGTTACCCACGATTTGAATGTTGCAAGACAATGTGACAGAACGTTTAATCTTACCGGTGGTGTTCTGACGCCCTGTAACCTGTAGTGCAACCAACGGCGTCATTCAATGAATGATAGAAAAATACAACATAAAGAAAGCTTTATGCAGGCACTGCAAGATTTGCACTTCGGGGAATGGAAATCACAGTATGTCAACCTCGGGGTTCTAGATGGTACACAGTGGAGTCTGGAACTTCATTTTTCGAATGGACAAAGGACTGTTAGCTTTAGTGGTTCCAATTCCTATCCTTATATTTTTGACGACTTTTGTAGCCTGATTGGCGAAAGAAGCGATGAAGAAACAGCGGATGAATAACTCTCTATCTGAAATATATCAAGCGCTGTTTTTACATTACGGTGACCTCCAATGGTGGCCGGCAAAGACACCTTATGAAGTGATGGTCGGAGCTATTCTCACGCAAAATACGGCATGGACGAATGTAGAAAAGGCCATCGGACAATTCGAGGACGACCTGACGCCGGAACGCATTCATCATCTGCCATTGGAGAAGCTTCAAGACCTCATCCGCCCGTCAGGCTTCTATAAACAAAAATCGCAGTATCTTAAAGTCTTAACCGAGTGGTTCATGAGCTACGACTGCGATGTGAAACGGATTCAAAATCTTCCTTTAAGCGATGTCCGTAAGGAGCTGTTAGGTGTTCACGGCGTGGGCAACGAGACGGCAGATTCCATTCTGCTCTATGCCTTCCATTTTCCGACCTTTGTCGTCGATGCTTATACCATGCGGCTTTTCAAACGTTATCCACTTGATGCGGGAAAGACCTATGTTCAAGTGAAGAAATTTATCGAGAGCAGGATACCCGCCGATGTGCTTGTCTATAATCGCTTTCATGCGCTGATCGTTCAGAACGGCAAAGAACACTGCAAAAAGAAAGCACTCTGTGAAGGCTGCCCTCTGGAAGGCTCCTGCAAAAAGTGCTTTGATTAAAGCTCCATGCCATTCTTGAATACAAAAGTAATCTTGCCATCCCTTGCTACTACAGCATGATCCAGCAGGCTGTGCCAGAGCATGGGGCTGAATTCTTTAATCTCGCCTTCGGATAGCAGAGTTTTGACAAATTGCTCTGCGCCGAGGAGACGGGATTTTTTGTCCTCAATCCAGGCGGTAAGCTGATCGTATTTTTCTTTGACCGAGTTAAAACGGTCTGTCATCTCATTGAAGTGTCTGTTGTATTCTTCCTGATCGAGCGCCACTCGGGCATTTTCGCTGATGGTATCTTCCATGCGTTTGGAGATGGATTCAAGTTCAACGTAGAGCTTGTCCCGCTCGATTTCCAAATCCGTCGTATCATAGGCGATTCTTTTGATTTCCTCGAAGTCTTCCTTAATCTGCTCCCGATTAAATACCAGTTGACTCACCGTGTGCATGAAAGCCTTTTCGATTTCTTCCTCCGTGAAATGAGGTGTCTGGCACTTGTTTTTAAATTTGCTGTTGCACTGAAGGACGGTGCGGCGGTACTTCTCGCTTTTGGAATGTGGATGGGCTATACTAAATAGGACAGTTTTTCTCCGAACATGATATAATAAGATTATAGGAGGAGAAGACCATGTCAAAAAAACATTATGAGGAAAATTTCAAGAAGCAAATTGTAAAAATATATAATCAAGGTAATCATAGCTATAAGGAGTTAAGTGAGCAGTACGGTATAGCTGCTTCAACTATGAGACAGTGGGTAATATGGTGTTAGTATATAACTATGGACACAGAAAGTTGAACATTCTATAATAAAACAAAGGAGTGTTCAATCATGGCAAAAAAGCAAAAATCCTATACACCAGAATTCAAGCAACAGATTGTAGATCTGCGTATTAAGGCTGGTAAAGGTATAACAGAATTATCTAACGAATATGGCGTTCCAAAAGGCACAATCTCTACCTGGGTAAAGCTTCTTTCACCAGTAAAGGTCTCAGAAACAGAAACAATTTCTATGAAAGAGTACAAGGCTCTTCAAAAGAAAATAAAGGAATTAGAGACAGAGAATGAAATATTAAAAAAAGCTACCGCCATATTCGCCAAAAATCAATAGCTGAGTATGTGTCCTTTATTCAAGCTAATCTTGATAATTATACTGTTAAACAAATGTGCAAGGTACTTGAGTTTCCTCGTAGCACTTATTATGCTGTTATTAATCATGTTAAATCTCAAAGAGAGATTGATTACAACAAATTTAGTGATGAAGTTCAATATTACTATGACAGATCTAAGGGGCGTTATGGTGCTATTAAGATACAGCGAGATCTTGAAGAAGCTGGTATCCCTTGTTCAGTCAAAAGAGTGCAGAGACATATGGCTAAGCTTGGTCTTCGCAGTGTTGTAGTACGCAAATATAAGTATCAAAATAACCAAGGTAAGGTTCCAGACGATAAGGAAAATATACTAAATCGTGATTTTACTGCTACAACAATAAACCAAAAATGGGTTACAGACATTACGTATATACATGTTCTTAACGAGGGTTGGACTTATCTAGCATCAGTTATGGATTTATATAATAGGAAAATCATTGGTTATTCATATGGTAAAAATCCAACCGCCGAATTAGCTAAAAAGGCTGTAGAAAATGCATGTCTCAATGTAGAAGATACTACAGGTATTATCCTTCATTCAGATTTAGGCAGCCAGTATACAAGTGCAACGTTTGAGGATATGCTTATAGAAAAAAATATGAAGCATTCCTTTAGCAGAAAGGGAAACCCTTATGATAATGCTTGTATGGAATCCTTCCATTCTGTATTAAAGAAGGAAGAGGTATACTTAAATACTTATCATTCATTTGAAGAGGCTAAAACAGCAATCTTTGAATATATTGAGTCTTGGTATAACCGCAGAAGAAGGCACAGTGCACTGGATTATAAAACCCCACAGCAGGTTGAAGATGAGGTCCTTGCAGCTTAGTAATCTTTCTCTATGTATTAAAATCATACAGAGAGAAAAAGTTCAACTTTTTGTGTCCAAAGTATGGACGTAGGTCCAAAATCTAGCTAATTGGATTATTCATGGAGCCAACAACTTGCTAAAACATATTTATGATAGAATGCATATCCTTCTACTAAAAGAAACGCTGATACATGCAGATGAAACCACCATGCAAGTATTAGATGAGAAGGATAAAAAGCCTACAAGCAAATCATATATGTGGCTCTATGCAACAGGTGCCTTTGGTCCACAGAGATTCTTGTATGAATATCAACCTTCAAGATCAAGCAAACATCCAGAGAAGTTCCTAAAAGGGTTTAAAGGATTTCTTCAAACAGATGGATATGCTGGATACAATGGTGTTCCAGATGTTATTCAGGTTGGTTGCTTAGCTCACGGAAGACGTGGTTTTACAGATGCATTAAAAGCTCTTCCAAAAGATGCTACCACAACTAAAACCACAGCTGAAGAAGGATTAGAATTTTGCAATCAATTATTTAAGATTGAAAAAACACTAAAAAAATTAAAACCAGAAGAAAGATATGAAAAACGCCTAGAACAAAGTAAACCAGTTCTCGAGGCTTTCTTGTCGTGGCTACAAATAAGGGAAAAACAAGTCTTACCTAAAAGTGCCCTAGGAAAAGCAATTAAGTATTGTTTAAACCAATGGACAAAGTTAAGCGCATTTATGCTAGATGGCAGAATAGAAATAAGTAATAATAGGGCTGAAAGAGCCATAAAGCCTTTTGTAATAGGAAGAAAAAACTTTCTATTTTCAAAGTCCCCAAAAGGAGCAACAGCATCTGCCATAGTTTATAGCATAATAGAAACAGCAAAAGCCAATAAATTAAACGCATATTACTATCTAAATCATTTATTTGAAAAGCTACCAAATATAGATCTAGAAAATATTGATGAATTAGATAAGTTACTAGCTTGGTCAGATTCTGTTCCAGAAGAATGCAAGATTCCTCTTAAGAACTAGAATATCATATTAACTTTGGATTTGGAATGTGGGGTAGTTTTGACGCTTACGCTATAAATATAATTTGCTTTGCACAAATAAGCCTTCAAGCAAATGTATATTAAGTCTAGCACTGTTTTAAACATATCTTTATAGTGTCCTGTTATCTCTATGTGGTAGGATCGTTGTCGTAAGGCGAAAATACAATTCTAAAGTTTTTGTTTTTTGGTTGCCTACTTGGTTGCCTCAAAAAACAGCGCTGTGCAAAGCTCCTTTCTACAAGGCTTTCAGAGACATACTACGGGTTCAAGTCCCGTCGACTGCAGTAATAGATTTATAAAAATTAAATTTTGGTGTCGTAGCCAAAACTGTAGCCATGGAATATTTTCAGTAATCCATGGTTTTTTATTATAATTACATTGTATAAATATGTAAACAATATAGAAATACCGTGAGATATAAATGTTTTTATAAAAACACATATAATAGCACAAACATTTAAACAACATCAACCAATTATTGACAAAGGGTTGATGTTATTTTATTATGAAGTGTAAAGGTTGTACCTTATATGCCAGACCTTGACGAATAACTGAATAAATCAATTATTGGGAATGGACAATGCGACAGGGACGGTATTGTTATTCCCATTTATATATATAAGATAATTGTTAATATGTAAAATCACTGTTATACGTTAATTGCAAAATATTGATGTCCATGGATCGGGTAAAATTACCAAGGAATATTATTATAGTAAGAAAGGATAAATGTAAGCTTATGTTTAAAAATAATAATAGTGATATAAAATAATTAAAAGAAGTCTTAAAAAACTGGTACCTTATCAAATCGGGACATTTTTCCTTTCTCTTACAATAATAATCTTATCAGTAAGAATAATTAATCTTCTACAGTTATTAGTTGATAAGTTAACCTTAATAGGTTTTGAATTTAATATATTTTTTAAAATAATTGTTTCATGTGTAATATATACAATCTTAATGCTGGTTTTTCAAATTATATTTAAACGTACTCAAATAATCGGTCCCAATGAAGTAGTTATTCTATTAAATAAACTACATAATAAGATTAAAGATGCTTCACTTTAAAGATTAGTTAATATATAATGAAAAGATATATTTAAGGTAGAAAAGAAGCTGTCACTTAACAATTATTTAATCGTTAAGTGACAGCACCTTATTTTTTATTATAACTTACTGATAATCTACCACATCAACCCAAGACAGTAACAATTCACGTTCAACCGGGTTTTGCTTAACTGATTGTGAAGCTGCAACAATAGGAAGCCATTTCTGGACGTATTGTTTTGCGGTATCGCTCTTTAGGCAGAAGAGATTCAGATATTTTTCAGCAATTTCTACTTCACCGGCAAGATGATACAGAAGATAGGTTCTGGCCACGTCTGCGGAGGCATTTCCCTGGGTTACATGGGACCAGTCTAGTATATAGGGAGTTCCATCCTTGGAGATAATGATATTAGATGGATTAAAGTCCCCGTGGCAAACCTTATCATGGTTAGGCATAGATTCAAGCCGGGTATGTAGATCATACCTTGTGGTGGCATCTAGGGTAGTTTCGCTAATCTTTCTGTGCATCTTATCCTTTAGTTTGTTTAACAAAGGAGATTTTACGGCATGTACCTGCATTTGAAGGTCTACGAAATCTTCTAGATACTGATCAAACTTATCCGGATTTTCCCTCATTAGCTGGGCTAGGGTTTTGCCTTCTATATATTCTAGTACGATAGCCCATTTTCCTTCTATCATGGTTACAGCATGGATTTTTGGAATATTAAGTCCTGTTTCTTCTATACGGGCTTGGTTAAGTGCTTCATTTAGAATGTTAGCTTTGCTATAGTTTGCGTCAAAAACCTTTATGGCTTTATCCCCGTCTCTATAGACTGTCTTATCTTTTCTTTTGGCTATGACTATATCTAATTTCATGCTACACACCTCCTTATATAATTGTATTAGTTCCGTAGTAAGCATTCAAGTACATCTGCTTAATTTCACTCATTAGAGGATAACGAGGATTAGCTCCTGTACATTGATCATCAAAGGCCTGCTCAACCATGTCATCTAAAGAGTCTAAGAAGTCCTTCTCACTAATTCCATAATCTTTAATAGTCTTCTTTATGCCAACCTTTTCTTTAAGCTCATCTATGGCTTTAATAAGGCTATCCACTTTTTCTTTCTCGTTTTTACCCTTAAGTCCCAGATAATCTGCTATTTCGGCATAACGAGACAGGGTATGTGGATGGTCATATTGAGGGAATGTTCCCATCTTTGTAGGTGTATTAGAAGAATTAAATTTGATTACTTCATTAATTAGTAATGCGTTGGCGATTCCGTGAGGAAGATTGTGGGCTGCTCCTAATTTATGAGCCATGGAGTGGCATACCCCAAGGAAGGCGTTGGCAAAAGCCATACCTGCTATGGTAGCCGCATTAGCCATCTTCTCCCTGGCCTTAGGATCATTAGGTCCGTTATCATAAGCACGGGGCAGATAGTCAAATACCATCTTAATAGAACGCAGTGCTAAGCTGTCTGTATAATCAGTTGCCAGCATAGAAGCATAGGCTTCCAAGCTGTGGGTTAAGGCATCGATACCTGAGGCAGATGTTAGTCCTTTTGGTGCATTCATATGCAAATCGGCATCCACAATGGCCATATTAGGAAGTAGTTCGTAATCGGCAAGAGGATATTTTACACCGGTGGTTTCATCGGTAATTACGGCAAAAGGTGTAACTTCAGAGCCGGTACCTGCAGATGTAGGTATGGCAATAAAGTAGGCTTTTTCACCCATTTTAGGGAAGGTATAAATTCTCTTGCGAATATCAACAAATCTCATGGCCATATCCATAAAGTCGGCTTCCGGATGTTCATACATAACCCACATAATCTTAGCGGCATCCATAGGAGAGCCTCCACCTAGGGCGATTATGGTATCCGGCTCAAAGGAGCGCATTTGTGCGGCACCTTCTTTAGCACAGGCAAGGGTAGGATCCGGACTTACATTGTAGAAGGTAGTATGACGGATACCAAGTTCATCAAGTTTATCTGTAATGGGTTTGGTATATCCGTTTTGATATAGGAAAGTATCAGTTACAATGAAGACTTTCTTTTTATTAAGTACAGTTTTAAGTTCATCAAGAGCAACTGGTAAGCAGCCCTTTTTCATATAAATCTTTTCAGGAGCCCTAAACCAAAGCATATTCTCTCTCCTTTCGGCTACAGTTTTAATATTTAACAAATGTTTTACACCGACATTATCACTTACGCTGTTACCGCCCCAAGAACCGCAGCCTAGAGTAAGAGAAGGAGGAAGCTTAAAGTTATATAAATCTCCGATACCACCGAAGGAAGAAGGAGTATTTACAAGGATACGGCAGGTCTTCATTCGGGCAGCGAAGGCATCTAATTTATCCTTTGCTTCTAATTCATTCAAATATACGGAGGAAGTGTGTCCGTAGCCCCCGTCTTTTACTAATTGATGGGCCTTATCCATGGCTTCATTAAAGTCCTTAGCCCTATACATGGCCAGTACCGGTGACAGTTTTTCATGGGCAAATTCTTCAGAAAGATCTACAGATTCTACTTCACCGATTAATATTTTTGTGTTTTCCGGTACATTTATGCCGGCAAGGTCTGCAATCTTTTTAGCACTTTGGCCCACTATCTTAGCATTAAGGCCTCCGTTAATGATTATGGTTTTTCTAACCTTGTCTAATTCTTCATCATTTAGGAAGTAGCAGCCCCGGGCAAGGAACTCTTTCTTAACCTTATCATATACCTTATCAAGAACGATACAAGCTTGTTCGGAAGCACAAATCATACCATTATCAAAGGTTTTAGAGTGTATGATTGAGTTAACCGCAAGCAAAATATCGGCAGTTTCGTCAATTATAGCAGGAGTGTTACCTGCACCGACACCGATGGCGGGTTTTCCGCTGGAGTAAGCAGCCTTTACCATACCGGGACCGCCAGTTGCAAGAATAATATCAGCTTCTCTCATAATTAAATTAGACATTTCCAGGTTTGGAACATCAATCCATCCGATTATATCCTCAGGAGCTCCGGCTTTAACCGCCGCTTCTAAAATAACTTTTGCTGCAGCGATGGTGCATTGTTTTGCTCTTGGGTGAGGGCTGATTATAATTCCGTTTCTGGTCTTTAGAGCAAGAAGGGTTTTAAATATTGCAGTGGATGTAGGGTTGGTTGTGGGAATAACAGCTGCAATCACACCTATAGGTTCAGCAATCTTTTTAATACCAAAGGCCTTATCTTCTTCAAGTACCCCGCAGGTTTTGGTATCTTTATAAGCGTTGTAGATATATTCAGCAGCAAAGTGATTCTTGATTACCTTATCTTCAACGATTCCCATTCCTGTCTCTTCCACAGCCTGTTTTGCCAGGGAGATTCTTTCCTTATTGGCAGCTGTAGCAGCTGCTAAAAAGATCTTATCTACCTGTTCTTGTGTGTATGTTGCAAATACTTCTTGAGCTTTGCGTACACGGGATATAACTGTTTCTAGTTTTTCTACGTTATCAACAATTATGGTGTTCTTGTCTTTCATATAATAATCTCCTTTCTGAGTTTACATCATATTATAAGTTTGCTCTGATAATTGTTTTGAAAGCAAAGCCAGGGAGGCTGCTATATTAACATTTTGTATCAGTACATTACCTGGTACCTTAAGTGGGGTCGGTGTAAAGTTCATAATAGCCCGAATTCCACACTGTATCATATAATCACAAGCACTTTGTGCATTTTCTACCGGGACTGTAAGTATGCCCATGTGTATCTTTGTTTCGCTACATAAATCAGTTAGCTTTGAAAGATGATAAATAGGTTTTGGAATATTTGTATCACTTATTACACTATCATTTATATCAAATGCGGCAGCTATATTAATGCCATATTCCTCAAAACCCTTATAATTTAGTAAGACTTTTCCCAGTTTTCCTGCACCAACTAAAACCACATCTTCCATCTTGTTACAACCTAAATAAGTTTCCAGTTCATTAATTAAGTCTTTTACCTTGTATCCAACCTTAGGCTTTCCCTTATCACTGACTGCTGCTAGATCCTTTCTTACTTGTACATCACCCATCTGAAGTGCATTTGCTATGGCAGTGGCAGATATATAAGAAGAAGCATCCTCAGGCAGGGATTTAAGATAGCTTAAATAAGTTGGCAGTCTTTTTAATGTAACAGGGGATATACATTTTTGTTCTATTGTTATCCCTCCTTTATATATGAAATATAAAATCTTCCTGTTTGTTAGTATTTTAACAAGAGTAAGTAAAAAAGTGAAATATAAAAATGGTATATCGATATATATTTATCGATATACCATTATCGATACCCTACAAAACATATAAAACATGATGGGGTTTATTGTGCAAAACATACAATATATGAGTAAAAGATACCCATTTTCTCGAATTATAATTTACTTGCTTCTATGGCTTCTTTTACTTTTTTAAGAAAAAGTTTATCTAAATCAGTCAATTGGTAGCCTTTTTTACAGATAAACACATCCCTATATATCCGCTTGTCGGATTTGCACGGGATTTGTACCAGATTGTATTTGTCCAAGTACTCTTGGGGTAGAGGAGATACCCTCATAAAGGTATTAGGTACTTTTAGCAGTAAATCAAATTGGCTTCCTCTTTCATATATATTAATTCTTTTATTTATATTAGTTGAAAATTCCTCCTTTATTGCTTCCGTGGCCGAAAGGGCTGGGACATATGGGTCCCCATAAGCAATTTCTACTCCATCTTCTAAGTCTGAAGCTTCAAGAACCTTTTTATAAGAAAGAGGATTACCTTTAGACATTAAGATACAATAACTAAATTCATTAATTAGTTCATAGGAAAGTCCATTTTCATTGAATGTTGTTTCATAATAACGGTCAAACACTTCTTGATACCGTATAATTGCCAGTTGATAATTGGACTGCAGGATATTTTGTATGGCACGGATAGAATTGGTTTCTTTATAAAAAATATCAATAGGTTTTGTTTGATCTATAAGTTTTATAAACTCTGCAAAAGCAGCGGAAATATATGTAGCACGGGGGACTGAGATTGAGAATCTTTGTTTAGAGGATTTGCCCTGTTTATACATGGCTTCTATTTCATCGACTTGATCTAATATATTTCGTGCATGTACTAGAAATTCTTCACCTTGGGGTGTAACTATTATACCTTTTGAAGTACGACGAAAGAGATTTACCCCAAGTGAGTCTTCCAGTTCTTTAATGGCTCTGCTTAAATTAGGTTGGTTCATATATAAATTTTTAGCAGCCTGATTAATTGATTTGGTCTTTGCCACTTCTACAGCATATTTTAAGTGTAGTAAATTCATCTTGCACCTCCGGTACGGAATTTATTTCAATAATATACCATAAAAAAGGACTTACTGCAATCAAACAAGGTTAATTTAAAAAATAGAGAAAAGTAATTAGATATATATAAAATTAGATTGACACATAATAGTTTTAATGTTATCATATTATAAAAATATTATATTAATATGAATGAAAGAAGGGTAAGTATGAATCAAGTAAAAGAAAAGTATATCTCTTATTTAGACAAAAAAATAGGGGAGTATAATCGTATATGTGAAATTTATAAAGCGGAGGATCGTAAAGATGAAGCCGACTTTGAAAAGATAAAAGCTAATATCTGCGATATTTTTAAGACTCTATTTATTAGGGATACCAAAGAGCTAGAAGGTAAGGAATTAAGTGTATCTAATAATAAAAACCTATATACTAATTTCCTACTTCGCTTTGATACGATTCCTGCTAATTGGAAACTGTCACTTGCGAAGGCTATAGCCTATGGGGATGTAAAAAAGCAGGTTATAGAGGAAACCAAGCTTGCAGTTGCTAAGGAACTAAAGGAGCAGTTTATCTCGATTTTAAATTAGGAGGCTATATATGAATGAAGCGGATGTAATTAAATTATTTAAATGTTTAGCAGATAAATCTAGGCTGCAGATTCTCAAATCATTAATTCATGAGGATATGTATGTGGAGTTATTGGCCCAAAGACTGGATCTAACTGCCTCAACCATTTCCTTTCACTTAAAAAAGCTTGAAAGTGTAGGTGCCGTTACATCAAGGAAGGATCAATACTATACCATTTACAGCATTAAGGAGGATGTGTTTAAATCCACCATTCTTGATCTTATTAAAGAGGAGTCCTCCGAGGCTGAAATTCAAAAGGAGAGAGAAGAAAATTACAGGAAAAAGGTTATTGAAAATTTCTTTGTATATGGTAAGTTAAAAAATATACCGGCACAGAGAAAGAAAAGATTGATTATATTAGAGGAAATAGCAAAGGCTTTTGACTTTGATAGGGAGTATACAGAAAGAGAAGTAAATATAATTATAGCTGATTTTCATGATGATTTTTGTACCCTAAGAAGGGAAATGGTGGGAGAAAATATTTTAACTCGAAATAATGGTATTTATAAGTTAGTAAAGAATGATAAATAATTTGGAGGGAAAGATGAGTTATACAATACACAAGGGAAGACCCACAGATACTTCTGAAAGAACACAAAAGGAGCTGCAGACATATGACTTGCTGGATGAACTAAAAATAGAGTATCTGAGAATTGACCATGAGCCTTTAGAAACCATGGAGGCATGTAAGAAGGTAGATGAAATATTTAAAACATCCATGTGTAAGAATCTATTTTTATGTAATGCCCAGAAGACAAAATTTTACCTCTTACTTATGCCTGGGGATAAAAAGTTTAAGACAAAGGATTTGTCAAAACAAATCGGAAGTGCCAGACTTTCCTTTGGCCCTTTTGAGGATATGGAAAGATTGCTTTGTCTTACTCCCGGTTCTGTAAGTGTTATGGGATTGATTTTTGATAGGGAGAATCAAGTTCAGTTAATTATAGATCAGGAGCTTCTTGAGGAACCATATTTGGTATGCCATCCCTGTATTAACACATCCAGTATCCGTCTAAGGACAGAAGATGTTATAGATAAGTTTCTTCCTAGGCTAGGGCATGAGGCGATTATTGTAAAATTATAAAGAAAACTCTGTAAAAAACCTGTCGGTAATAACACCTTTATGTCGAATGTTTCATAATATATTATAAATA
Source organism: Herbinix luporum (assembly GCF_900070325.1). Classification (GTDB taxonomy): domain Bacteria; phylum Bacillota; class Clostridia; order Lachnospirales; family Lachnospiraceae; genus Mobilitalea; species Mobilitalea luporum. The sequence goes on along the minus strand of NZ_LN879430.1, from coordinate 2,422,179 downwards.
CATTTGAAAGAAGGTGTTTTTTTGTTTGATTGTAAAAATATTCATAAAACAGATGACAGTAAAAGCAAGGATTATGCTTCTGATCAAATTAGCCCATCAGTAGAAAAATTAGATTCTATGACAGTTCCAAAGTATGTTAATCAGCTTGAAAAACCTTTGATTTTTTATCCCCGTGTAGTTAAAGCCAGGTTTATGAAAAAAAAAGCTACCGTCCCCAAAGGGCTCATTACTATAGTATAGATATAAGAAAGACAAAACAGCAGATACTTCCCCCTGGATTTCCTGAGACACAAGTTTATGGCTACGGGGGCCTGGTTAAGGATCCAAAGACCGGTAGAGTAAAATACCATGTTAGCTCTCCGGGAAGTACATTTGAAGCAATATGTAATACACCTATTATAGTTAAATGGAAAAATCGAATTAAAGGACCGCATTTTTTGCCGGTAGATCCTACCTTGCATTGGGCTAATCCCAACAATATGCCAATGCATCCTCAAGAACCTTGGCCTGTTTTTCCTCCTGGATTTAAAGAAGCATAGTATCCGGTGCCCACTGTAACCCACCTACACGGTGGTCTGGTGCAATCAGATAGTGACGGTCACCCCGATGCTTGGTTTACACATAACAGAAAGCATGGACCTAGTTTTACATCTTCAACCTATATCTATCCAAACTCTCAGGAAGCTACAACTTTATGGTATCATGATCATGCCTTGGGTATAACAAGGCTTAATGTGTATGCAGGTCTTGCAGAATTTTATTTATTAAGGGATGGCAAGGCCGGTAAAAAGCAATTTTCAGAAAAAAGATTAGATCTGCCCAGTGGAGACTATGAGATTCCCCTTCTAATTCAGGATAAGATGTTTAATACAGACGGTTCCTTGTTATTTAATAACGAAGGTTTGACTCCTCAGGTAAATCCCTATTGGTCCCCGGGATTTTTTGGAGATATTATAGTAGTTAACGGCAAGGCATGGCCTAATCTTAATGTAGAAAGGCGCCAATACCGTTTTAGGATATTAAACGGATCTAATTCCAGGTTCTATAATCTAAGTCTGTCTAATGGTATGGAATTTATACAAATAGGCAGTGATGGGGGGCTTTTAAAACATCCTGTAAAGTTGACTTCTCTTTTATTAGCCCCTTCAGAAAGGGCCGATATGTCATTTATTAGATCATGAAGATAATGAAATGATGCGGCCCTTAATAATAAAAAATCTACTAGATAATTAAATAATTTAAAAATAAAATCCCCCTTAAATTTCACCTTTTTATTTTAATCATAGGAAATTTATGGTATAATACACATAAAAAGGTAAGTAAAAGGGGGGATTTTTGTGGCTACAAGGTTGTTGAAATCGTTTCTACCGCTTCTTATTATGACACTATTATTACTTTTTTCCGGTGGACTTAAAGAAAGTCCCGGCAATATGCTTTCAGATGAGGGTATAGAGGAGAACTTTCAAGATAATACAGTTGAAGATACATTAAATCCAGGTATTTCATTTGTGCAGCAGGATTATTTTTATGAGGATACTGTCTTTATTGAGATAGAAAGTGACAAGCCCTGTCAGATTTATTATACAAGGGATGGCTCTGATCCTGATAAAAGCAAGGAATTATACAGTGATAAAATTGAACTGACTGCAGGGACAGAAACTAAATTATATTGCATTAAAGCTAAGGGTTATTATGAAGACGGGACTGAGACTGATACCATCACACATAGTTATTTTGTAGGTAAGGAAGTACATAGTCGTTTTGACACCCTGGTATTTTCTATAATCAGTGATCCCTATAATCTCTATGACTATGAGTACGGTATATTAATAGAAGGAAAATTAAGAGACGATTATATCAAAGAAAACCCCCATGCCATTATCCAGCCTCCTGATCCAGCCAATTATAATATGCGTGGTAGGGAAAGCGAGAGGAAAATTTATCTTGAAGTTTTAGAACCGGACGGAACAGCAGTAATCAGCCAGAAGGCAGGGGTTCGTGTATACGGGGGCTGGTCCAGAGCCAATCTTCAAAAATCCCTTAAATTATATGCCAGAAAAGAATATGATCCGGTTAATAATAAATTCCGTTATGAATTTTTCCCCTATAAAAGAGGGGGCAGCGGGGACGGTACAATTATAGATTCTTTTAAGAGACTGGTACTTCGTAATTGCGGTAATGACAACGGTTTTGCTTTTATTCGGGATGAGTTGTTTCAAACCTTAGCAGGGCAGGCCGGTTATAAAGATTATCAGGCAGTACGTCCCGCAGCGGTTTTTATAAACGGGGAATACCGGGGACATCTATGGCTCCATGAAGTATACTGTGATGAATATTTTAAAGAAAATTACGGAGATTTTGAGGGAACCTTTGAAATTCTAGAAGGGGGAGAAAATTATAAAGAAGAAGATGAAGATGGAGCAAATAGCTATGCCATAACTGATTATGAGAATGCTTATTCATATGCATATGAAGATTTGACAGATGATGCAGTTTATAAGAAACTTTGTGAAGTAATAGATGTGGAGAATTATATTTCCTATTATGCCCTGCAGATTTTTATAGGTAATGAAGACTGGCCCCATAACAATTATAAGGTTTATCGTTATTATGCTGCAGAAGGGGAGGATTACAGACAGGCTCCTTTTGATGGAAAATGGAGATATTTACTTCACGATCTTGATTATAGTTTTTCCATATATGGAACAAGTGCTTGGGTAGATAATTTGCAAAAGTTTTTCAGTAAGTCGGGGCAAATGAAAAAAGAAAGTCCCCTTTTTAGCAAACTGATGATGAGGAAGGATTGTAGAGAGATCTTTGTAAAAAGAACCTTGGATTTAATTAATGGAGCATTTTCACCGGACAATTTAAATAAGGTACTGGATGAAATGAATGCTGCCCGTATGAATGAACAGCAGCGAATGTATGGTAAGAATCTAATAGCTGCCTGGGTGCGCCCTTCTAATCTGCCTCAACAGATACAAGTTATCAAATCCTATGGTTCTAATAGGGTAACTTATACCCTAGGAAAATATCGTGAGTATTTTGAACTTAGAGCCCCTTATACTCTTAAAGTTTATCCTGATAATCAAGGAGGAGTAAGAATTAATAATATTGAGACATATAGTGAATTTGAAGGTAAATATTATCCGGACTATGATACGGTTATTACCGCAATTCTTCCTGCAGGTAAAGAGCTAGATTATTGGATAGTTAATGGAGAGAAGGTATATGACTTAGAACTTGTTATTAATTCTTCTATGATTGTTGACGGAAATGTTGAGGTGGTATCTGTATTTAAAGAAAAGGCAGAAAACCCCAAGCTGATTATAAGTGAGATAAGCTCTGATGGAGATATGGATTATATTATACTTTACAATCCTTATGATGAGGATGTCTCAACCTTAGGATATTCTGTTACCGATAATAAAGACAAACCGGGTAAGTTAATACTTCCCTCTAGGATTATAGCAAATGGTGAAAGTCTAAAGATTATCGGAGAAAATAATATGGATACTTCCGGTGATAATGTAATACGAGCCGGATTTAATCTTAAGGATGGAGAAACCGTAGCTCTATATAAGAATGGGGAAATTATAGATGAAGTAACCATACCGGACTTAGAAGATGGCAGTGTTTATACAAGGGACATAAAGAATATGAGATTCTATGAGCTAAGAAAATAGATACAAAAATAAAGCTGTTCAAACTATTTTTGAACAGCTTTATCTTTTGAATATTATCTAAATTATTTTATAATGGTTTTTCCACCCATATAAGGCTGCAGGGCCACAGGAATGTTGACAGAGCCATCTGGATTTAAGTTGTTTTCAAGGAATGCTATAAGCATTCTAGGAGGTGCGACTACGGTATTATTTAATGTATGGGCAAAATACTTACCACCTTCACCGACTACACGAATCTTTAATCGTCTAGCCTGGGCATCCCCTAGATTAGAACAGCTTCCAACTTCAAAATATTTCTTCTGTCTGGGAGACCAAGCCTCAACGTCTACGGACTTAACTTTTAGATCGGCTAAATCACCGGAACAGCATTCTAAGGTTCTTACGGGAATATCTAAGGAACGGAATAAATCCACGGTATTCTGCCACAACTTATCAAACCACATCATGCTATCCTCTGGTTTGCATACTACAATCATTTCTTGTTTTTCAAATTGATGAATGCGGTATACTCCTCTTTCCTCTATACCGTGGGCACCTTTTTCCTTACGGAAACAAGGAGAATAGCTGGTAAGGGTTTGGGGAAGATTTTCTTCAGATATTATTGTATCGATAAATTTACCTATCATGGAATGTTCGCTGGTGCCAATCAGATATAAATCTTCTCCCTCTATCTTATACATCATGGATTCCATTTCTGCAAAGCTCATAACTCCGGTAACAACCTCACTGCGAATCATAAAGGGAGGAATACAGTAAGTAAAGCCCCGGTCAATCATAAAATCACGGGCATAAGAAATAACAGCAGAATGAAGTCTGGCTATATCTCCCATAAGATAATAAAAGCCGTTGCCCGCCACTCTTCTGGCACTGTCTAGGTCTATGCCATTTAGCTTTTCCATTATATCTATATGATAAGGTATCTCAAAATCCGGTACCACCGGTTCACCGTATTTTTGAACCTCTACATTTTCACTGTCATCCTTACCGATGGGAACACTGGGGTCTATAATATTTGGAATAGTCATCATAATTTGGGTAATTCTTTCATTAAGTTCCGCTTCTTTTTCCTCTAATGCCTTTAAGCGGTCAGATTGCTCGGTAACTTTCTTTCTAAGTTCCATGGCTTCTTCTTTTTTTCCCTGTGACATTAAGGAACCGATTTGTTTAGACATGGTATTACGCTCGTGGCGTAGGTTGTCCGCTTCCTGTTTTGCATTACGATTTTCAATATCAAGAGCAATAACTTCATCTACCAGTTCAAGCTTATGGTCTTGAAATTTTTTTCTGATGTTTTCTTTTACTATTTCAGGGTTTTCCCTTAAAAACTTTAAATCAATCATAATCTTCCTCCTTTTATTATTTATAGGTAATAAAAAACCTCCCACCCCACTAAAATATGGGACGGAAGGATCCGCGTTGCCACCCAAATTGCCGAAATAATATCGGCCACTCGATAGTACTATAAAGGGTACCAGCCTTTGACTCATCGCCAATAGCTCCAAAAGTGGAAAGATTTAGCCCAACACCGATTCACACCAACCATCGGCTCTCTGAAGATGTTCATAAATCGTAGCTTTTATCATCGCTAATTTTATATATTTATTTTTACCAATTATAAACCTTTTTATAATTATTTGCAAGTGTGATATAATTAGGGATAGCGTCAAGATACTTTAAGTTGAAAATATATAGAAGTATCCCTTTACGTTTCATCATTTATATATTTCCTAGGTGTGCATTAAACCAGATTACCTTCTTAGCTGTATATCCAGGGATTGAAGCCTGTATCCGGTCTATGTAGTACGAATCATCAAGTGCTCTTTTTCTATGTGCTGACATGATATATTCCTGTACCATTATACGTTCATCATCTGTTCCGGTTTTTGCTAGTTCAGCTAGTTCCCTCTGCTTTTTAATTAATTCTATGATTTTACCGCCATTCTCTTTATAGCATCTAAGCTTACACATCTGATTTGCACCATGGCGACTCCAGCCCATTGGTCTTGAACTCATCCTTGCTGAATACGTATGGCTTACATGGCCTTCTGCACTACACCCTAACACCTCTGGATTTCCTATACGTATAATCACTGCTTTCCAGTGGTTCAGGATATATTTCTCACTTTCTTCAATCTCTTTCAGCTTCTTTTCATTTTCTGTTACATTCTTAATCTTTTCAAATGCTTTTTTTAAATCTTTACGGTCTTTACTTTTGATAGCCTCGTATATCATTGCCTTTGCATCAACAGAACTATCTAGGAGATGTGCTGTCGCAACATTTATTCTGTTTGCTAGGTGATACTTATCCAACACAAAATGGCTCTTTGCTATCATGACGCATCCTGCCTTGATCCAGTCTGCTCCATCTCCATTTATATATATACGCTTCAGATAATCTGTATCATAATGATTGTCTATATATTTCCATACCTTCATCCATAGAGTCTCATTTCCTTTTCTTCCTTCATATACTCCTCCGAAGTAATGTTTTCCTATTAGTTTATATCTTTGGCTTTTGGCATTTTCCAGCTCTTTTCCCTCATACAAATAAATGATTTTTCCTATAATGGTACTTCCTTTTTCCCCACTATAGGCCTGCTCTGCGATATGGTCTTCATCAGCATCTATATATAGGACTTCTACCTTCTTTTTTATTTCTGGTACTTTCAGCTGTTCCTCAATGATTAGTTCATGAATCTTGTTTTTTACAGTTTGTTTACTAACACTGTCTGTCATACTTACAAATAGCCCACCTTTTCGGTAACTAGAATCGATGGCTTCTTCAATAAGTGCAGCCTCTGCACCTATTGTCATTCTTGTATGCGGTTCAATGCCCATTACATCATCAAGTAAGTAACTGTATTTCCCTGTCTTTTTGTTTTGGAACAGGGTTCTCTCATAAATAATGTTCCCGAGGCGGGTGAGAAGCTGTGTTTTCTCCTTCCGATTGATATTCCAGCTTACTCTCCTTTGTCTGCTGTTTCTTATGCACTCATCCGCATCCTGTAAAACTTCAGTGACGTATTCTATACCGAATTCTAATAATGGCTTTATAACTCCATCAATAAAGTCATCAAGGTTTTCTGGATTCTTATAAAAAATATCTGCAGCTTTTGATAATTCTACCAACCCTTTTTCATAAAAATGTTGTATACTATTATTCATAGAGAATATCCTCCTTTGTTTGTTGTTTGGTCTTGTCAACTTAATGATAACACAAAGTGATATTCTCTATATTTATTTCTTTGCTTTTAACTTAAAGTAATTTTACGCTATATAAAAATAGTAAGGATAATAATTGGAAAGAAAGAAAGAAAAGTACCTTAGATTTAGCTGATTCTTATAAGAGAATAGGCTCTAATAAGTATTATAGGGTTTTAGATTGTTCTACTTTTTTAGAGTTTAGACTAGCAGTTGATAATAGTTTAAAATTATCTAATGCAAATTTTTGTAAAGTGAGGTTATGTCCAATGTGTTCTTGGAGAAGGTCATTAAAAATATTTGGACAAGTATCTAGGGTAATGGATTATGTAGAAGAAAATTATAATTATAAATACATTTTCTTAACCTTAACAGTTAAAAATTGTTATGGAGAAGATTTAAGAGATACCTTAGATTTAATGACAAAAGCTTTTAATATAATGACTAGGAGAAAAGCATTTAAACAAGCAGTTAAGGGTTATTTTAGAAGTCTTGAAGTAACTTATGATAAAGATGAGTTTATAACTGATGAAATGTATCTTAAAAAAAGAGATTATTATTCTAAAATAGGTCTTAAAGTAGGAGATAAAAATCCTAATTTTGATAAGTACCACCCACATTTCCATATGATTTTAGCTGTAAATGACAGTTATTTTACAGATACAAGATATTATTTATCCCAAAATAATTGGACTGAACTTTGGAAGTCTTGTTTAAAAGTTGATTATACTCCAGTAGTTGATATTAGAAGAATAAAAGAGAATAAAGAAAAAGATTTTGGCAAAGTAGTAGCAGAAACTGCAAAATATACAGTTAAGCCAGAAGATTTTTTAATTAGAGATGAAGAAGGAAATATTAAAGAAAATTTAACTGATGAAGTAGTTAGAACTTTAGATAGAGCTTTACATAGAAAAAGATTAACTGCCTTTGGTTTTATATTTAAAGAAGTCCATAAGGAATTAAATTTAGATGATACAGAAGAAGGAGATTTAATTAATACTGACAATGAAGATCTAAGAGAAGATCTAACAAATATAATTTTAAGGTATCAGTGGAATATAGGTATAAAAAATTATGTATTAGTGGAGGTTATAGAAGACGATATAGAGAAATAAAGAATTAGTTTATTAAATAAAATTATAAACAAGGCTTTTCTAAACAAATTGATTTATTGTAAAATTATAATGCTTTTTGTTATAATAATATCAAACTTATTTCAATTATGATTAAAGGAGGATTAATTTATGAAAAGAAAAATTAGTTTACTTATGGTAATTGTAATGATGTTATCTTTTACAACAGGGGTTTTTGCAGATAGTTTTGAACAAGAAAAATTAGTGATTACTCTTGAAGATGGTACTAAGGTTAGTGAAAGAGAGTTTATTGAAATTTTAGAGTCCTATGAAGGAGAGATTTATAAAATATCATCTGAAACAAATATTTTATATGATGATAATATTTTAGAAGAACCTATAAATAACCTCCAAACAAGATCAACTATGGCAATGCCTATGGATGATGTTATGAAGATAATGGCAGGGACTTGGTATATTCCAGGAGTTGGAAAAGTAGTTGTAACATTAGGTGGTATTTACGTAGGTGGCGTTGTTCTTTCTAAAGTTAGTTCTTGGATTGCTAATAAAGTTAAATCATGGTTAATAGCAAGAGCAGAAGCTAAAGAGTATGAATCTGCTAAAGAAAAGGGAACAAAAACTAAAAATCATAGTACTGAAACAGGGTCAAGATTAAATAAGACAGGTAAGAAATATTCTTCTAAAGACTTAAAAGATAAAAATGGGAAACTTAAACAAAGAAGGTATTATGATAAGAACGGGAATGCTGAACTTGATATAGATTATAGTCATGGAGGAGTTGGGCATAAATTTCCACATAGACATTATTGGAAAAAGCCTGGGAAAGTGAGGGATTAAAATCATGAATTTCCAAGAATTAATAGATGAAATAAAAATAGGTAGAGAAGTTGAATTTGTGTATAATGATAAACATTATTCAATAACAACTTATGAAAAAGAGTGGAAAATATATTGTGATGATACCAAAGAGGAACTTTTAAATGTTCTAAAGTCAAAAGAAAACAATTTACTTATTAATGAACTTGTTAATTTTTCAATAGACAAGAGGTTGTTGAAGGATATTTTTGATAAAAAAGAATATGAGAAAGATAGCCTATATATTTTATAAAATATACTAGGGAAATCTTGTTGATTTAAATATTATCCCCGAAGTATCAAAAACTTATATTTATGTATGATGTTAGATTCATAATGGACATTTTTCAAAATCAAACAATCAACATATGTGGTAAAAATTTAATAGCTGATATAATATCCAAAGGTAACCTTTGTTAAGCAAATATAAAGAAACAATAAAAATGATAAAAGAAGAATTACAAATATATCTTTAGAACCTGAGCCTATCAGGTTCTTTTTATATTTTTAACAAAACTAGAGAATGATTTCATCTGCTAAAATTTTTTAAGGCGAAGGAAAGATTATTTTTTTCTATATCTTTGTCACCTTCGCCTTACTTTGTAAGTAGCAGATGAAATTTATAAAATCAAGGTGGAGATTTTTCAAGTGGGTTTCTTGAAAAATACTACCTTGATTTTATAAAAATGAACGGAAACTTTGAAGTTTAGTTTTGGATCTAAAGGGGGTTAAGGGGTACTCCCCTTACAAGTTACCAAATTTTTGGTATAACTTGCTATACCAAAATGGAATATGCTAAAATAAGGTAATCTTAATGTGAAATAGATTGTCTTATTTTTATGTCGAAATTGAATTTTGGTATGCAGTAAAGGGGGTTATGTTTTGGCTCATTTGATGAAAGTAAATAGAAATCAAATTGGGGGACTTACAAGACACTTTGAAAGATATAAAAAGGAGAATAAAGAGTATATTAAATTTGGAAATCAAGATATTGATACAGAAAAGACCAGGTTAAATTATAATCTTGCAGAAGATAAAAATCAGCTTGAGTTTATTAAGAAAAGAACTTCAGAAGTAAGATGTTTAAATCGTAAAGATGTAAATATTATGTGTGATTGGGTTGTAACTTTACCTGAAAAGATAAAAACACAAGAGGAACAAGAACTTTTTTTCAAAGAAACTTACAATTTTTTAGAAAAAGAATATGGTAAAGAAAATGTAGTTTCTAGTTTTGTTCATCTTGACGAAACTACCCCACACATGCATTTTGCTTTTATTCCAGTAGTTACAGATAAGAAAAAAGGAGATCTAAAAGTATCTGCTAAGGAATTAATAACTAGAAAGCACCTGCAGGAGTTTCACCCTAAACTAGAAAATCATATGGAAAAAGTCTTTGGTCGTGATATAGGCATTTTAAACGACGCTACAAAGGCTGGTAACAAATCTATTAATGAACTTAAAGGAGAAACTATTAAAATAGAACTAGAAAGCCTTAAAAACGATTTACAGGCTTATAAAAGAGAGTTAGGTATGATAGATATAGCTAAGGATGAAATAAAGAAATTAGAGCAAATAGTGGCTAAAGAAAAGCTATTTAAAAAGGACTATGTAGAAATTAAAAAAGATACATTTGAACAATTTAAAAACATGGCTAAAAATTATAGAAAAGATACTACAGCCATTAAGAAGACTAACGTTAATTTGCAAAGAAAAGTTAAAAACTTAGAAAAAGAGATTGATAGATTGATTGAAGAAAAAAAAGAAAATATTAAAAAAGTAGATTTAGCAGAATTAAAAGAAAAGGCAGATACAAGAAATAAAATTATAAGTCTAGAAAAAAGAGTAGAAAAATTAAGTAATTTTATAATTAATGAAGGTTTGGCAGAAAAGTTTAATAAATCCATAGAAAAAGAAATCCAAAGAAATAGAAAAATAGACAGAGGATTTTCAAGATGAAAAATTAGTACCAAAAAGGGCAAAAAAAATCGCTACTTTTGGTGCTTTTTTTTGGTTTTCTTCTTATCTTGATACTATAGAAATAACTAGTAATTGAATTGATGTGTGCTAAAGTATTGTGTTTACTGGGTTTTGTTGAGATTTATACCTTGTTTTTTTACATATTATCTCTAGACAGAAAAATATCCCTGTGTTATAATTTAGTTGCTAAGAAAAAACTATAACCACAAGGGATATTTATACTCTTTTTTATGTCCCTTCTAGGTAATCAGTAAGGACTGATTGTAATCCATTTTAGAAAGGACTGATTAATTTGTATAATGATTATAACATAAAAGATAAAATATTAAAAGATGTAAATAAAAATAGGATAGCGTCAAGATACTTTAAGTTGAAAATATATAGAAGTATCCCTTTACGTTTCATCATTTATATATTTCCTAGGTGTGCATTAAACCAGATTACCTTCTTAGCTGTATATCCAGGGATTGAAGCCTGTATCCGGTCTATGTAGTACGAATCATCAAGTGCTCTTTTTCTATGTGCTGACATGATATATTCCTGTACCATTATACGTTCATCATCTGTTCCGGTTTTTGCTAGTTCAGCTAGTTCCCTCTGCTTTTTAATTAATTCTATGATTTTACCGCCATTCTCTTTATAGCATCTAAGCTTACACATCTGATTTGCACCATGGCGACTCCAGCCCATTGGTCTTGAACTCATCCTTGCTGAATACGTATGGCTTACATGGCCTTCTGCACTACACCCTAACACCTCTGGATTTCCTATACGTATAATCACTGCTTTCCAGTGGTTCAGGATATATTTCTCACTTTCTTCAATCTCTTTCAGCTTCTTTTCATTTTCTGTTACATTCTTAATCTTTTCAAATGCTTTTTTTAAATCTTTACGGTCTTTACTTTTGATAGCCTCGTATATCATTGCCTTTGCATCAACAGAACTATCTAGGAGATGTGCTGTCGCAACATTTATTCTGTTTGCTAGGTGATACTTATCCAACACAAAATGGCTCTTTGCTATCATGACGCATCCTGCCTTGATCCAGTCTGCTCCATCTCCATTTATATATATACGCTTCAGATAATCTGTATCATAATGATTGTCTATATATTTCCATACCTTCATCCATAGAGTCTCATTTCCTTTTCTTCCTTCATATACTCCTCCGAAGTAATGTTTTCCTATTAGTTTATATCTTTGGCTTTTGGCATTTTCCAGCTCTTTTCCCTCATACAAATAAATGATTTTTCCTATAATGGTACTTCCTTTTTCCCCACTATAGGCCTGCTCTGCGATATGGTCTTCATCAGCATCTATATATAGGACTTCTACCTTCTTTTTTATTTCTGGTACTTTCAGCTGTTCCTCAATGATTAGTTCATGAATCTTGTTTTTTACAGTTTGTTTACTAACACTGTCTGTCATACTTACAAATAGCCCACCTTTTCGGTAACTAGAATCGATGGCTTCTTCAATAAGTGCAGCCTCTGCACCTATTGTCATTCTTGTATGCGGTTCAATGCCCATTACATCATCAAGTAAGTAACTGTATTTCCCTGTCTTTTTGTTTTGGAACAGGGTTCTCTCATAAATAATGTTCCCGAGGCGGGTGAGAAGCTGTGTTTTCTCCTTCCGATTGATATTCCAGCTTACTCTCCTTTGTCTGCTGTTTCTTATGCACTCATCCGCATCCTGTAAAACTTCAGTGACGTATTCTATACCGAATTCTAATAATGGCTTTATAACTCCATCAATAAAGTCATCAAGGTTTTCTGGATTCTTATAAAAAATATCTGCAGCTTTTGATAATTCTACCAACCCTTTTTCATAAAAATGTTGTATACTATTATTCATAGAGAATATCCTCCTTTGTTTGTTGTTTGGTCTTGTCAACTTAATGATAACACAAAGTGATATTCTCTATATTTATTTCTTTGCTTTTAACTTAAAGTAATTTTACGCTATAATAATTAGGTCTTATGGCTGAGAGTTGATAATTATTCTCAATTAGTCGTTGACACACATATAGTAGTTATGTATAATAATGAACACAACATATTGTGCTCGAAGTAAGATCCAGGGTAATTTTTTAATAATGGGTTAAAATATTAGTATTGTTGGATATATAGGATTGGAGGAAGAAATGAAAGGTTTACTATCTGAAGCATTTTTAAGTACATATAGAAATGCAAAAACACCCTTAAGCCATATCGGCGAGTTTGTATATCTTAGAACCTATTCTAGATATTTGGAGGATAAAAAAAGACGTGAGACTTGGTTTGAAACGGTTCTAAGGACAACAGAATATAATATAAATCTAGGAATTCAGTATAAAAAGAAAATGGGCCTAACTATTAATATGGAAGAGGAAATAAAGGAAGCCCAGTTATTATTTGACCACTTGTTTAACTTAAGGACTTTTACCTCAGGAAGAACCTTGTATATGGGTGGTACAGAGATCGTAGAAAATTATCCTCTGTCCAATTATAATTGTGCCTTTACAAATATAGAAAAGTTCTCCGACTTAGTAGATGTATTTTATCTTCTGATGGTGGGAAGCGGTGTAGGAATCCGTATCACAAAAGACTTGGTAAGTAAGCTTCCTAAGGTTCGCCCTATTAATTTGGAGGGTAGGTATGATGAGACCGTAAGAAGTAATACTTCCAAAGAGCTAATGGAAGATACCAGATGTATCTGGGATGAAGAGGATAGTTCTATTGCGGTTATTATAGTAGGAGACAGCAAAGAAGGCTGGTGTGCTGCATTAGAAAGTTATTTTAAGCTGATTACTTTAGACAAATATAAGGATGTATCAAGGATTATTATTGACTATAGTTATGTTAGACCTGAGGGTGAAAGGCTAAAAAGATTTGGTGGGAGAGCATCCGGACATAAATCTATTAAGCGGATGTTTGAAAAAATCAACAAGGTTGTTAGCCTTAGGCAGGATGGAAGCTTGCAGACTATTGATATACTTGATATTGCCACTATTATCAGCGAAAATGTGGTATCCGGTGGTGTCAGAAGAAGTGCCATGATGGTAATTTGTGATGAGGATGATGAAGAAGTAATAAATGCAAAGCGTAATATTTATAAGGTTGTAGACGGTAACTGGATTGAAGATACGGAGATTTCTCACAGAAAGATGAGCAATAACTCTATACTCTATACCGAGCGCCCCTCTAAGGAGAGAATAAAGGAAATTATAGACTCAATTAAGATTAATGGGGAGCCCGGTTTTATCAATGGATCTGAGGCCTTAAGAAGAAAGTCCACATTTCAGGGCTGCAATCCATGTGGAGAAATTTTGCTCCAGTCTAAGCAGTGCTGTAATCTTACCACCAATAATCTTATGGGATTTGTTAAGGGCTCTGTTCTTGATGAAGAAGGACTAAAGGAAACAATTAGGCTGTCAACAAGGGTAGCCATAAGGATGACCTTGGTCGATGTAGAACTTCCCCAGTGGAATAAGGTGATGCAGGAAGATAGGATTATTGGGGTTTCACTTACAGGTATTATGGATATGGTTAATAAAACCGGCATGACCTATGATGATCTTGCAGCTTTATTAGCAAGTCTAAAAAAAGAAGTTCATAAAGAGGGAGAGCGTTATTGTAATGAACTGGGAATACAGCCCCCTAAGCTTATGACAACCATTAAGCCTGAAGGTACTTTATCTACCCTACCATGTGTAAGTAGCGGAATTCATTTTGCTCACTCTAATTATTATATCCGCAGAATAAGAATTTCTGTAAACGATCCCTTATATAAAATGGTTGAGGCTTTAGGCTGCTATCCTATATATAATGAAATTGGTCAGTCTAATGAAAATTGCACAATTAAGGTAATAGAATTTCCCATAAAGGCACCGGAGGGAAGGACAAAATATGATGTAGGTGCCATAGAGCAGTTGGAATTATATAAAATGACCATGGAAAACTGGACCGATCATAATACTTCTATTACCGTTCATGTACGAGACCATGAATGGGATGATGTAACCCAGTGGGTATATGATAATTTTGACTATGTTGTGGGAATAACCTTCTTGCCTTTAATGGAGGAGACTTATCCTCTGCTTCCTTTTGAAAGAACTACAAAGGAGGATTATGAGGCAAGACTTGAGAAACTTAAGCCCTTTGATTATGAGCTTTTAGCTAGATTTGAAGACCAAGAAGAACATGATATTCTTGATCAGGAATGTGAAAACGGAGTTTGTCCCATAAGGTAATAAAGATAAGAATAGGCAGCCGATTTACGGCATATGATATGTTAAATAAATCCTTTATAGGAGAAATCATATGCCGGGCTGCCATTTTGTTATAAGTAAAAATGTTTTAACACAGGAACTGTATTATAAAAATCAAGTTATTTTAACATATACCATATATTATCCCAGATTTTTATCCAAGGATAATATGCTTATATTGGACCAGATAAATGCCTACTATAGTACCAAGGCCATGATTTACATAAATAAGAATATAATGAACTTATATCAAGAGGCTATGGTAGATTATGAATATTCTGTTATAAATCAATTTCCCCTAAGACAATATGAGGTATATGTGGATTTTAATGTAACATTTAATCTAAGTTGTATCTTAAGCTTATATTTTGATTGTTATGAATATAGGGGAGGAGCCCATGGGTCAACTATACGTACTTCGGATTCTTGGGATATATTTTGTAGCAGGCCCATAACCCTGATGAATTTATTTCCTCCCCATACTAATATAAAAGAATATTATATAAATGCAATTATAGAGCAAATACGACATGAAGTTCAAAATGGGTCTAGCCTATATTTTGATGATTATGAAAACTTGGTAAAGCAATATTTAAGCCTAAGTAACTTCTATTTAACTTATGATGGGGTTGTAATTTACTTTCAACAGTATGAAATTGCTCCATATGCTACGGGGATACCTGAATTTTTAATTCCCTATAGCAAGGAAGGGGCCTCACTACCTAGGTAAGGTTAATTTATGGCTCTTAATTTTGCTTATACCAAGTGATATTGGCAAAAGTACAGGGAATATTTCGAGTCTTCCTGCTAACATATCAAACATCATAACAAATTTAGACAGGTTAGAAAAATTACTGAAGTTTCCCATAGGTCCTATAGCTTCCAAACCCGGTCCTATATTATTAAGAGTGGATGCTACAGCCGTAAAACTGGTGGTGAAATCATGATTATCTAAGGAAATTATCAGTAATGAAACTGTAAATATGAACATATAGGCAACAAAATATAGGTTAACGGAACGGGCTGTCTCATTAGATATTTTCTTACCATTTATTCTTAAGATTTTCACACTACGTTTTTGGGTTAGGTATGATATTTCATGCCGCACTGATTTAAGTAAAATAACTATACGGGACACCTTAATACCACCGCCTGTACTTCCGGCACATGCTCCGATAAACATTAAAATTACAAGAATTACTTTTGAAAATGTGGGCCAGTAATTAAAGTCTACCGTTGCATAACCGGTAGTGGTAATGATAGATGAAACCTGAAATGCAGCATGGTGAATGGATTTGAAAAATCCTTTAATCCCACCTATATTAAGAGAAATTAGTATAATTGCTGAGGTTACAATAGTAATATACCACTTTAACTCCTCATTTTTTAGGGATTCTTTGAACTTTCTTAATAGAATTAGATAATAAATATTAAAGTTCACACCAAATAAGAACATAAAAATAGTTACTACCGCCTGTTGATACCTGGTATATGGTATAATACTGGTATTTTTAATGGCAAATCCTCCTGTACCGGCAGTACCAAAAGTGATAGTTAGGGCATCAAATAAGGGCATACCACCTAGAAGGAGTAGTACAATCTGTAAAAGGGTCATTCCCAGATAGATTTTATAGAGCAGGATGGCAGTAGTTCTCATTTTGGGAACGATTTTTTCAACAGATGGGCCCGGACTTTCTGCCCGCATAATATGAATACTTTCTCCGTCTGTCATGGGAAAAATAGCAAGAAGGAAAACTAAAACTCCCATACCTCCAATCCAA
Organism: Herbinix luporum; assembly: GCF_900070325.1. Lineage (GTDB taxonomy): Bacteria > Bacillota > Clostridia > Lachnospirales > Lachnospiraceae > Mobilitalea > Mobilitalea luporum. The sequence goes on along the minus strand of NZ_LN879430.1, from coordinate 2,405,333 downwards.
TGGGCAAAACTTCTCCAAAATAGCATACAGTAATCCATGGCCTCAATATCTGTTAATATACTAGATCCGGTGGTGGTAAATCCGGAGATGATTTCAAAAAGAGCATCTACATAACTGGGAATTTGTCCGCTGATATAAAAGGGCAAAGCACCCATAATACTAATGACAATCCAAGCAAGGGCTACGATTAAAAACCCTTCTTTTGCAAAAAACACTCTATTCTTAGGTTTTCTTAGAGATAATGGGATTCCTATAAATAAACATATAACTATTGTTATTAAAAATGCAAAAACACTCTTTTCCTTGTATATTATCGCACAAATACTAGGTAATAACATAAAGGCGGCTTCAATATTTAAAATCCAACCTATTATGTAGAAAATAACATATTTGTTCATAATAAACTCCTCTTATTTAATATTGATTATATTATTTTCAATATTATAGTGCTGTAAACATAAGATGCACAGCACTATAATATTATATCATTTAAATCATTCAAACCTGGATTAGTAGTTACGATTATAACGGTATCTCCCTCTTCTATATAATCCTTCCCGGTTGGAATAATAATTTCACCATATCGATTAATACCGCAAATAAGTATATTAGGCTTTAAGGATAGTTCTTCTATGGGAATACCTACAAGTTTTGCATTCTTACCGGTGTAAAACTCTAAAGCTTCCACTTTATCGTTAATCCGGTATAATACTTCAACGTTGCAGCCCGTTGGGTTTTCCATTGTCCTTGCATGTTGAAGGATGCTATCTGCTGTAACCAGCTGTGGGTTTATAATAATACCAAGGGGCATATCGGCGATAATATCGTCATAGGTTAATCTGGTTATTTTAGTGAAAATTTTTGCATGTGAATGTTTTTTTGCATATAGGGATAATATTATATTTTCTTCATCAAAGTTTGTTATGGCTGCAAAAGCATCCATATCTTCAATACCCTCTTCTAAAAGAACATCTCTGTCTGTAGCATTGGCATTAATAATGCTTGCATGTGGCAGTAGCTCACTAAGCTCCTCACATCTTTCCAGGTTTTGTTCTATTATTTTTAAATTAATATCAGATCTAGACAACCTTTGTGCAAGGTATTCAGCTATGGTGCTGCCTCCTATAATCATCACATTTTTAATATTGTTTATTAAGATACCGGCCCTTTGAAAAAAGTCGATAGCATTTTCTGGTGTAGCAATAATAGATATAGTATCCTTGGACCTAAGTTCAAAGCTTCCTGAAGGGATATATACTTCCTCGCCTCGCTCTACCACGCAGGCTAACAGCTTACATTGAAGCCTATGTGATAGATCCATGACCTTCATTCCATCTAGGATGGAATGTTCGGGTATATGAAATTTTAAAAGTTCAACCTTGCCTTTAGCAAAAGGTTCAATTTTAACTGCAGAAGGAATCTTAATTAATCTTTCCATTTCAAGGGCGGTTTCTAGCTCGGGGTTTATTGTCATTGATAGAGCCATTTCCTCCCTAATAAAATCAATCTCGTCATTATACTGGGGATTACGGACCCTAGCAACTGTATGGCACTTGCTGGCTTTTCTGGCAATCAGACAGCATAGCAGGTTAAGTTCATCTGAGCCTGTTACTGCAATCAGAAGATCAGCTTTTTCAATCCCTGCTTCAATTAGGATACGGTAACTGGTTCCGCTACCCACAATTCCCATTATGTCCAGTGTTTCTGTTATGCTTATTACAGGGGCACTTTTCTTGTCTACAACAACAATATCATGTCCTTCTTTACTAAGTTGTTCCGCAAGGGTAGCCCCTACTTTACCACAACCTACAATTATTATATTCATATGTTCCTCTCCTTTGTAATATAGGATAATACAAATGTGGATACTTAAATTTTGTACTCAATTATATCACTTATAATTCAAATTACCAGTATTTATTTTTATATGATAAAATGAGCCTGTAATATCATAGGCCTATCCCTAGTTAGGATAGCCATGTATCTCAGACTCATTTTAATTTCAATCTAAAATTTTTAATTTCCTCCGGGACCGCTACGACCTGGAGAATCATCCGCTACCTCAGCGTGGGTGTTCTTAACTGAGTTTTTAGCTTGAGTTTTACTTTTTGCATTTTTACTGGAATTTTTAGGTTTGTTATTCTTGTTTTTTGCCATAATATCTCCTTTCCATTGAAGTGAACAGGTCACTATTTATTATTTCTGGAAAATTAGATATTATGCATAATATTTGAAATACTAATCAGCTAAGGTAAGACGACCCATTCTTAAATTACGGATTGCATTGTTGTGTAACTTAACGGTGTGGTTAGGAAGAATATTATTATTATATTCCTCTGTAAGCAATTCATTTTCCTTCTTTTGTATAGCCTCTTCTACAACGCTGTCATATCTTTCTGAAGAATTATTATTTACCATTCGAACCACATAATAGGAATCATCTGTTTCAATAACTTCGCTTATTTCTCCATTATCCATAGCCATTACAGTATTTTTAAAGTCCTCAGAAAAGAAGGTATCCTTAGCAAGGAAGTTGGATTCGCTATATCGGACTTGCTCTTCATCCTCAGGAATTAATGTTGACCAATCCTGGGTATTTAGAGCCTTTTCTCGAAATGAGGTGATTTTATCAAGAGCAGCTTTTTTATCATCTTCACTAACAGGTACATTGCTACCTTTCTCCTCATCATAGACTACCGTTGAGATATTAAGGTACTCTATATCATATTGTCTGTATTCTTCATAATCAAACTCAGCTTTAATAGCTTCCTCATCAATATCAAATGTGTCTATAATATCCTGTTCGTAACGGTTTGCCAGTGTATTCTTTGTCATAACATTTTTTAAATATTCTTCTGTGAAACCGTTCTTTTTTATTATTTTATCACTTAATCCTTGGTCATTTAAGAGAGAATTAATATCCTCGTCAATCTTCTTGATTTCTTCGTCAGTTAAAGTATATCCCTTATCCATGGCCTCGTTATACATTACTTCATAACGAATAACAGTATTAAGTGTTTCTAATTTTGCGTAATCACGAACCGTCATATTTGTGGCTTCGTAATGGGGGGAATCCCAATAACCTCCACCATACATCTGATTTATATAATCATAGCTAGATTCGGTATAGTAGAAATAGTAGGTCAAATCCTCAAGGTAATACTTTTTACCGTCAATAGTTACTAATGGTCTTTTATATAATTGATCAAATAAAAGAGCAGCAATTAAGACAACTCCTAATACTGATCCAATTATAACCCATATCTTTGGATTAATTGTAATATGTTTCTTATTATTTTTTTGTGTACCTTTTATTGTTTTTTTTGATTTGTTCACTTTGCTACCTCCATTGTATTCTCATGATGATTATTTTAAACAATTTTGTAGATAAGTCAATAGAAAGCTTATATTTTCCACAGGTTTGTACAATTTTTATTTATAAAATCTGTCAAAATTTATAAATATATTTTGCCTAATAATGGAATTATATACCATAATTAGTCCCATGTAAACCCATTATATAAATAAAAAGACAGAGCTTATAGAATTTTAGATATTGGTATAGACTTTAATTGAATTATAGTAAAAATATGTTATAATAAATTTCAAAATACTAAGATAGGAGTAGCTGGATGGAAGCTTATAATAATACTTATAATAAAGCAAATCAGATTATGAATGAAGTAAATAAGGTGGTAATTGGGAAAAAAATTATCATTAGTAAGGTTCTTACGGCTATTTTGGCAAAGGGACATATTTTGTTAGAGGATAATCCCGGAGTGGGTAAAACTACCATGGCCTTAGCGTTTTCAAAAGCCATGGCTCTTAAGCATAATAGGCTTCAATTTACGCCGGATGTATTGCCTACGGACGTAGTAGGTTTTCATTTGTTGACTAAAGATGGACAAAGCTATCAGTATAAACCCGGTGCAGTAATGTGTAATTTGCTTTTGGCAGATGAGATTAATCGAACTTCCAGTAAAACTCAATCTGCCTTGCTAGAAGTAATGGAAGAGGGAAAGGTTACGGTTGATAGTGTGACCAGGGATGTGCCTAAACCCTTTGTGGTTATGGCTACACAAAATCCCATTGGCTCTATCGGTACCCAGATGCTGCCTGAATCACAACTGGATAGGTTTATGGTGAAATTATCTATAGGTTATCCTGATATTAAAAGTGAAATAGGAATCCTTAAAGAAAGACAAAATTCTAATCCATTAGATAAGGTAGTTCAGGTTGTAGAACAAGATGATATATTAAGAATGCAAAATATGGTGGAAGAGGTATACATACACGATTCCATATATGAATATATAACCCTATTGGTACAGCAGACAAGGGAAAATCCCCTAATTGAACTGGGAGTTAGTCCAAGAGGAAGCTTAGCTTTAATGAATATGGTTAAAGCTGCTGCCTTTTTAAGCGGAAGAGATTATGTGATACCCAGTGATGTTCAGTGTTTCTTTAAGGATGTGGCTGCCCATAGGATAATTCTAAAGGCTAAAGCAAGGGTGAATAATATTACAGTGGATAACCTTCTTGATGATATCTTAAGAATTGTTAAGCCACCTAAAATCTCCAGTGGAAGATCAGCAAAGTATGTAGAAAGTTATTATTAGAAGGTGGAAAATGTTACGGAATAAAATAAGATATATACTAATCCTTATTATGATGGGATTTCTGGCTATTTTATATAATGAATATTTTATGGGAATCCTATTTCTTACTATTGTAATTTTTCCTTTATTATTATTTGCTATTCTATTTTATGTTCATAGAAGGCTTTCTTATGAAATGACTTCGGTTGCACATGTGTTAAATAAGGGCGAGGCTATCCCTATATCCATACAGCTTCATAACCCTACCATCTTTCCGATTGCCAATTTATGTATAACAATTAGTTACTATAACACTTTTTCAAATATAGTTAAAAAGCAGGATTTTTTTGTGTCTATTGATAATAGGACAACTACCACTGTAACCTGTAACTTAAAATCCTTTCATACGGGTAATTTAGTAATTTCTCTTTCAAAAATTAAGGTTTTTGATTATTTAAAGATATTTTCATTATGTAAAAAAGATCTTAATAGTGTACAGGTAGCTATTCTACCCTACTATTATGAATTAACCGAGGATTTTCTTGAGAATTGCTCTAAGATGCAGATAGAAAGTGATTCTTATTCAACTGTAAAAAGTGGTGATGATCCCTCAGAGGTATTTGCTATTAGACAATACCGAGAAGGGGACAGGCTTCAAAGGATTCACTGGAAACTGAGCTTAAAACAGGATCAACTAATGATAAAGGAGTTTAGCGAACCTCTAAACTGCTCCTTGGTAGTATTTGTTGATATAGAAAATCCCCAAGGGGAGGATATGCTTAAGATAGTAGATGCCATATTAGAGTGTGCTTTGTCTTTATCTTTTACATTTATGTTAAAGGGTTATATTCATTATCTGGCCTGGTATGATAAAGTCCATGGTGAATGTAAAAGAGTAAGAATCGTTAATGAAAAAGATTTATTTGAAGCAGTTGATGGGCTGCTTAATTCAGGCTCTTACAAACAGGATAATAATTTAGCAGCTATGTATTATGCAGAATATCCCAATGAGCAGTATACGGATTTATTTTATGTAACAAATAAACTTTGTGACCAAAAACTAGATTCTCTAGTTTTTATTAATGCAATAAACAGGCAGATATTATATATAGATGATAGCAATAGTTTAGATATGTATAGGCAGGACAATGACCAAATTGTTATGGATATGCAGATAACAACAGACTTAGTAAGTAGAATCAAAGAAAAGGGAATGGGTTTATTGTCTATAAATCCTACTAATATTAAAAGGGATTTAGAAGAGTTTAAGCTTAGTTAGAAGTGTGGTGGGTAGATGAGAAAGAATAAGAATGGTATTGTATTTGATAGTACTATTTATATATCAGAGGAAAATCAAAGAAGATTTCCTTATCATATGAGAGTGTTGCAATTTTTTTCTGTTCTGATTGGAGGATATTGTTTTTTAGAAATCTTTATCAAATGCTTTAATTTAAGGATTTTAGACAGTTTATTAATACTTGGAATAATTATTTCCTCTTGTGTTTTTTTCTTTATGATTTTATATCCCAAATATGATTTGATTAAATTTGTTTTTTTCCTTGTAACATATGGAGCTTTACTACATTATGGGCGCAAGCAATTATTGAACGGTTTCTATCTTTTGGAGAATGCAATCATTAATAAAGCCAGCGAATATTATGATTTCCCCCCTTTTCGTTATCTGGCAGATTATTCGTATGTTCAAAGGGATATTACTTATTTACTGCTTATAATTATTATACCCATAATCGGTATTATTACCTTATCTTTATTGCGCAATAAATTAGATTGGCTATGTTATTTACTTATGCCAATACCTTTGGTTGTAAGCTTTGCCATGGGAGATACTCCACCTGAGATACCTACTATTGCTCAAATTCTTATCCTGCTTTTCATATCCATATCTAATGGTCTCTTAGGAAATATGGATTATTCACACAAGAATAGTAATAAAGTCGAAAAGAGCATGGTATACCGCATCAATATAAGAACTGCTATAGTGGTCTGTCTTTTGGGTCTTCTATTATTTTTTATAGTAAGACTTTTTGTTCCCCTTGAAAAATATAATGCCTATGAGAAAATTACAATAGCAAAATCCAAAATACAAAATTTTATGATGGATTTTTCCGCCCAAGACATCTCTGATAAATTTGCTGAAGCAGGGCTTAGTATTGGATCCGGTAGCTCATCAAGTGCAGGGGGATTAAGCTTAGGCCAGTTAGGAAAAGTAGATCAAGTAACCTATGATAATTCAGAGCATTTACAAATAAGGGCTCCCCTTGATTCTGTTATGGAAGGTATATACTTAAAGGGGTATATAGGAAGTGTATACACAGGAAATAGGTGGGATACCCATACAAAGGATATAAAAGAAAACTATGAAAATATGATTTCAAAAATATCTGCCAGGGAATTTGAACCAGCCATAGGAAGTTCTATTTTATTAAATCAGTTAGCCTACCGATTATTTATATTACAAGGAAGTATAGATATTACCTATTTAAGAGCAAATAGCAAATATGTCTATGCTCCTTATTTTACGTGGTTTAAAAATAATAATGATATTATATTTGATTATGACTTGGCTGTTATATCTGATAAGAAGATAAAAGCTGAAAGTTTTGATTACTGTTATAATCTGACCGTAAATGATAATCTTATAAATAGTTATAATGAATTGTTATGGAATGCAGGGGATTTAGAAGTTTATTTATCTCAATTTAAAAAAAATGAAGAGCAATATAGATCCTTTGTATATGAAACCTATACCAAACTTCCCCAGGAAGGACTTGATAGATTAAAAAATGATTTTTCAAAAGAAGCGGTAGGCAAAGAAGCAGAAAATCTTGCTGACGCCATAACCTATATCAAGAATTATCTGGAAAGTACCACTAGCTACACCCTTTCTCCCGGTAGACTTCCAAAGGGTAAAGATTTTGTAGAGTACTTTTTGTATGAAAATAAACTAGGCTACTGCGCCCACTATGCCTCAGCAGGAGCGTTAATGCTAAGAACCATGGGTTATCCCGCTAGATATGTTGAAGGGTATGCAATTAACCGTTCAGATATATCTGATATTAACCAGGATGACATTATGGTAGAAATCACTGTTAAAGACTATAATGCTCATGCTTGGGTAGAAGTATATTATGATGGATTTGGATGGATTCCCGTGGAATTTACCAGGGATTCTGGTATGGAAGATTACGTAGAAATTGTAAGCAATATGGACCATTTGTCAGAGGAGGCCATAAATAATATTCATTCTCCATCCCCAACTAATCTTCCAAGTCCTACACCAGCTACTCCAAGTCCCACAGAGGCTCCAGATGAAGAGATTATACCGACACAAAAGGAAGAAAAAAATAATAAGGCTGCAAAATTAAATGATAATAAGAATAATTCCAAGTCAAATTTTGCTTGGTATCTGGTATTTATTTTAATTCTTATTCTTGGGGCTAGTGCCATATTATATTATATACGCCTTTCAAATAAGAAGAAAATAGATGATTGTGAAAATCATAGCAAAAAGGCCTTAGGACTTTATAGAAAGATAGAGCTGTTGTTAATTATCAGTAATAAGCTTCCTGCAAAATCTAAATACTTGGAAGATAATGAGGAATATGTTAAGAAACAATTTAATAAAGCTATTTTAAATGATTTTGAAAAATCTATGGAGATTATAAGAAAAGCCAGATTTGGAAGGGAAATAATTACTCCAATGGAATATATGGTGGTTGAGGAATTTTATAATAATTTATTTCAGCGAATATATGATAAATTGCCATGGATTAAAAGGACATATATTAAAATATTTTTCTAACTATTTTTTACAAAATATATACAAAAATGTAAAAAGCGTGTTATACTATTCACAAAGTAGAAAAATATATATTAAGAAACAGGGGGTGGTTTTAGAATTAAAATATTAGATTTATCGGGGAGGGTAGGAACTTTTGATAAGGTGGTTTAGGAACATAAGATAAATTTTAGTTTAGGGAAAGGGGATAATAAAGACCAATGAAACTAAGAGACCGATTTAATCGTAAATATTTGCAGATATCCCTATATGCAATATTTACTGCAATAGTCATATATATACTTTCTCTTATAGCAAAAAATGCACCTGCAATTTTAAAGGATTTAATGGGAAGGGTAAGCTGGGTTCTGCGAGTAATTAAGCCTGTTATTTTAGGTTTTGTATTTGCATACCTTATAGAACCGGTTGTGGTTTTTTTTGAGCAGAAATTTCATAAAAGCAAATTATTTAAAAAAATGAAAAGACAAAGAACCTGGGCGGCAGTTATATCTGTTGTGCTTTTATTTATTGCAATTGCCGGCTTAATTTCCCTGTTGATTTATAGTGTGACGGATCAGCTTAGACTGGCAAATTTTGATGACTTTATAGAATTGGTAGAAAGTTACATTAGGAGTATTGAGGGATATATATATTTCATATTACAATACCTTGAAAAACTGGATATTGGCTCTAATCAGTTTGAGCAATACTTGGAGGAAACCTTGACGGTAATTATAAACTCCTTAAATGATGTAGGTCAAAGTATTGTAAATTCAATTTCAAATATATCAGGATACTTTACTACCATAGTATTTAGCTTTATTATTGGCTTTTATTTTATAATAGATGGAAAAAAGTTCAAGTCATTTTTAAAAAGGACTTCCTATGCCCTTTTATCAGAAAAAACCAATAACAAAATATCGGTTATATTAAATGATTTGGATTATGCATTCTCCGGATATATAAGGGGACAGTTAGCTGATGCCTTTGTTATGATGATATTAATAAGCTTAGTACTGTCTATAACCGGTGTTAAGTTTTCCTTAGTTATTGGGATTTTTGCAGGGATTGGAAATCTTATTCCCTATTTTGGACCGATTATCGCCTATATTAGTACAACAATTGTTTGTCTCATGAATGGGGAAATGAATAAACTGGTTATTTCCATCATTATACTTATCATTATCCAATTTATTGACGGAAACTTTATAGGGCCTAAGCTACTTAGCCGTTCCATTCAAATACATCCTCTTATCATAATTATATCTTTGATTTTTGGAAGTGCAATCGGCGGCTTTTTAGGTATGCTTCTGGCAGTTCCGGTAGGTGCTTATATTAAGTTGGTCTTTGTTAAATTTATAGATAATAGAATTGAGAAAAAAACCATTGGGGAAAAGGATAAAAGTAATTCTTAAAGTGTTTTTATTTTTTTTATCTTTTTAATGAATCTTATTAACATTCTATGTCGTCTAATATTTAGCAGTTAAGGAAAATGTTATAACTAGCAGGTATTACAAGAAGAATTGTAAAAAAATTGTAACATAATAGTGGCACTGATTTTGCCTAAAATGTAGGAAGGTGCAAAATGAATAGCAAACAGGAATATATCATAGAAGTTAAGAATGCAAAAAAAATATATCGTATGGGTAAGGAACGGATTACGGCAGTTGATGATGTAAGTTTCTCCATAAAAAAAGGAGAGTTCTGCTGTTTGTATGGTGCATCAGGTTCCGGTAAATCCACATTACTAAACCTAATGGCTGGAATTGAAAAGCTTTCGGGGGGGCAAATTACAATAAAAGGCCATAATATACATAAAATGAGTGAGAAAGGGCTGGCTAAATTTAGACAAAATACATTGGGTTTTGTTTTTCAATCTTATAATCTCCTAAATTCCATGACTGCCCTGGAGAATGTAGAACTACCCTTGGTATTCAAACATATGAACCCAAAGCGAAGGCGCAAATTGGCAAAGGAAATGCTAATAAATGTTGGATTGGGAGATCGCATAAAGCATAAACCCAAGGAAATGAGTGGAGGACAGCAACAAAGAGTCGGTATAGCCAGAGCTTTTGTCAGCAATCCTGAAATTGTATTTGCCGATGAGCCTACCGGTAATTTGGATTCAAAAACAAGTAGGGAAGTAATGGATATTATTAAGAAGATGGCAAAGGCAAATAAGCAGACCATTGTAATGGTAACCCATGATCCGAATTTGACAAAATATGCGGATCGAATTATTCATATCCTTGACGGGAAAATCCAAGAAATCACAGAAATTAAGTCGGAAACAACCCTAGATGCAGATGTTTCGGATATAAAGCAGACTGATGAAAATTTTAAACCAGAGGTTTTGCCTGCGGGAAGTTCTGGATAATATTAAAAATGAAATTATGAAATTGTGAAATTATGAAAATCAAGCTATAAGAAATTATTAAGGAAGTTGAGGGATATTGGATGAAGAAAAATACAAAAAGGTTCGTAACATGTTTTTTATCGGCCTTGCTATTACTGACTTTTGTTTTAGCTAATAGCAAGCCGGCAGCTGCACAGGAAGTTCATGTAATTAATCCTGATCCGGAGATTATTGTACTGGTACCCGGTGAGACAACCAAGGTAAAAGTGCCCATTAGAGCGGTAGGTTCTTATATAAGTTCACCGATTATTTTAGCCGATGCCACTGGTACCCCATATACCGTATCACAGCCGGTACTTCGAACAAACGGAATAGATGTACCGATGAATATAATTTATGAATTCCTAGACCAGTATGTAGAGTTTGATGTTACCGTTGCAGAGACCGCTAAGATAGGAAATTATCCTATTAAGCTGAATATTTACGGTACTTCACCGGGAGATGAAAAAGTTACGACAGAGCTTGTTGTAAATACACAGATACTTCAGGAAAAGGAACCGGCCCAGTTAACGGTTAATAAAGTAACTTATGATAATACAACAATCGGAAAGAATATGAATTTATCCTTTACAGTAAAAAACGAGGGTGAAATTACAGCAAGAAATGTGTATGTAAGTATAGATTATGGCGAGTCAGGTATGGTAGCCGGCTATTCCACTAAAAAAATTAAGGTGGAGGATGTGGCCAGCAAAAAGGAAGTGCCGATAAATCTTCCTATTCGTATTTTGCCCACGGCAAGCCCCGGTATGAATACTATAACTGTAAATCTAACATACAAATCGGAGGAAGGGGAGAATATAACCGACAGTCAAGATATTTATATAAGTTTAAAGGCAAACGACAGTAGCCCTAACCTTGTTTTGGGTAAATTTAATTATACCAATAAAGCCAAACCCGGTGAAAAGCTAGGATTGGTTTTAGAAATAAAAAATGACGGTGCCAATACAGCTTACAGACCCCGTCTTTCTGTGGATGAATCCAGTATTGGAACAGAGAATTTTATTAAAAATTATTATACAGATTACATAGAATTAAAAAATATAAAATCTAATAACACTATTAAAGTGGAAGTTCCCCTTACTATTTCAAAGGAGGCAAAAGGGGGATTAAAGGAATTAAAGCTTAATCTGGTTTATTTTGACCAACAAGGGGTGGAATATAAGGCTCCCGTAACCATATATCCCTTTATCGAAGCAGAGGGTATAAGCCAAGACGGAACCCCAGTTATAGTGGTAAAGAATGTTAAGCAAAGTCCCAGTAAGCCTGTGGCCGGGGGAAGGCTGGAAGTTTCCTTTGATATGGAGAATAAAAGTTCCATCGGTTTAAGTGACCTTAAAATTGGATTACAAGATCTGTCCGGTGATACATTTATTCCGGTTGAATCTGACCCTTACAAATATATCGGTGAGCTTAAGGCCGGAGCAACTAAGAGAATAACTATCCCCCTTAAGTTATCGGAGAACATTCAAGAGGGTTTAAATACCCTTACCATAGGATACAGCTATGCAGGGGGTAGTGATAAAGTAGATATTCCGGTACTAAATGTAGAAAATGATTTGGGTAGTGCCAGCAAGCCAAGGCTGATTGTAAGTGATTACAATGCTGATATTGAAGTGATTAAAGCCGGTTCTGTATTTAATTTCAATTTTGAAGTAAGAAATACCCATTCTTCAGTGGCGGCTAAGAATATTATTATATCAGTCAGCGGTAAATCACCACAAGATCAGTCAGAGATATTTACTGTTACTCAAGGAAGCAATAGCTTTTTTGTCAGTAAAATAGGACCGGGAGAAACAGTATCTAATACCTTGGAGCTGAAGGCTAAATCGGATGCGGCAACTTTTGCTTATCCCTTAACAGTATCAATCGAATACGAATATGACGGAATTGAGCCTAATCCTACTACCGGTCAAATCGGAGAAAAAGAGGAACATGAATTAACCTTACAGGTTGTTGAAAATGCCAGACCTGTAGTTGATTATGTACAGGTATATTCATATGACGGTCAAGTAGTAATGGGAAATCCCGCAACTGTATATTTTGATTTCTTTAATATGGGAAAATCCACCTTGAACAATGTAATAGCAACTATAGAAGGTGACTTTACAAGTACCAGCGGTAATATGTACTTTATAGGAAATGTTAATGCCGGTGAAAGTTCATCTGCCGAGTTTGAAGTAATACCAAATATAGAAGGTATGGCACAGGGAATTGTTAAGATTACATATGAAGACAGCAATGGGGATGAACAAGTTTATACAAAGGAATTTGAGACTACGGTTATGGGTGAAATGACCTGGGATCCGGGATTTGATGAGGGAAGTGACGTATTTAATCCTATGATACCCGAGCCTAAGAAAGCTATCCTTCCCACATGGGCCTTTATCTTAATACAGGTTGCCATATTTGCAATATTTGTACCTGTGACCAGAAAGGTTATTATTAGCTTATATAAGAGCAGACTTCTAAAAAAGGAAGAGGAAATGTATCAATAAGCTATATTAGCTTATAGGAATGGAGGATTTTATGAGTGAATTAGTTTTAATTGGAAGGAATGCACCGGTAACTACCGATGAGGCAAATACTGTAACAAATGTTGAAGAACCTATAACTGAAGATGAGGGTATAACTACAGATATTGATATAAATAATAGTTCTTTAGAGGGGGATTTGGAAGAAGCTGAAACAGATATGAACTTAGAGGGTGAGGGTATTACCGGTGAAGAAGGTGTCACCCCTGAATCCTTTGAAGAAGGTGTAGATGATGGTATGATTATAGATCCAAATTTAGAAGAAGGAGAACAGATGGATTTGGGTCTTGGGGAAGAATATATGGATTCAGGTTTTTTTGAAGGTGAGTTTATGGATCCTACTATGGAAACCGGGATGGGACAGGTAAAAGATCCTTTGCTTTCCTCTTGGCCATTTGTTATTGGAATTTCGGCGGCTGTACTAGCCGTAAGCATTGTTCTTGGTGCTTTACTGGCCAAGTTGAAAATCAAAAAAGGAATTGATTTATATGAGGATTAGCGATTTGTTAACAATGGGTTTAAGAAACCTGTTTAGAAGGAAAGTACGAACTATCCTGACAGTTTTGGGGGTTGTTATCGGCTGTTTATTCATTATTATAACAATTTCTATCGGATACGGTATGGATAAAAGCTTTGAAACTCAAGTTAAAGAATATGGAAGCCTTACTGCCATAACCGTAAGAAAATGGAGCTATATAACTGATGATGAGGGTAACTGGCTTGGAGAAAAAACTCAGAAGTTGGATAGAAAATTAGTGGAACAGTTTAAAGCTTTAGATCATGTTAAAACAGTAACCCCAGTTATTTCATATTATGATGGAAATCTTATTTCGGGAAAGTATATAAGCTATGCAAATATAATTGCCATGGATATGGAAGCATTTAGTGCTTTTGAATTTCCTGATTTAACATTTGGTGAATACCCCACTGTAGAAGATAATAGCACGGTGATTTTTGGTTATAATATGCCGGAGCCATTTTATGAAGGTGGGCGTTGGGATAGGATGGGAAAGACTAAGGAGATTGACTTAGAAAGAGATAGGCTAGCATATAAGTTTAGCGGAGAGTATGGACAATACAGAAGAAATGAACGAAAAAAAGAATTTGTACTTCCTATAACAAATATAGCTAAGATGGAAGAATCCAAATCTTACTATGACTATAATATATATATGGATTTGGATTACTTTGAAAAGGCATATCGCAAATACTGTGATACACTTGTTGTAGAGGATAGGAAGAAGGCATTGAAGCTTCTAGATGATTATCAAGAAATACAGCTAAATGTAGATAACATTGATAATGTGGAAGAAGTACAGGACAAAATAAGTGAAATGGGCTTTCAATCTGAAAGTTTAATTCAATTTCTTCAACCGACCATTGAAGCCTCAAAAACATTGCAACTGATATTCTTTTTCCTAGGTGCTGTCTCCATGTTCGTGTCAGCCATAAGTATTGCCAATACCATGGTTATGTCTATATACGAAAGAACCAAGGAGATTGGAATAATGAAGGTTCTAGGATGTATCGTTAAGGATATCCGATTATTATTCCTCTTTGAAGCAGGCATGATAGGGTTTATGGGGGGAGTTATAGGTGTAGGATTTAGTTATCTTGCTTCCTTTCTTATTAACAAGTACGGTCAGCCTCTTTTTGGTGCATTAATGACCGGAGGAGCAGCTATGGGTGATATTGAAGCTACATATTCGATTATCCCCATATATTTGCCATTATTGGGGCTTGGTATATCTATAATTGTGGGATTGCTTTCCGGATATTTTCCTGCAAGACGGGCAACAAAAATCAGTGCCATTGAGGCTATGAGAACAGAAAACTAAACAAGGAAAATAAGATTAAGAGGGTATCTAGAAAATTAGTTACCCTCTTTTCTCATAGGAAGACGGTAAGATAATAGAGTATAATTGATTTTTGAATTAAATATGGTATAATTAAAAAAATATAAAAAGAGGTGAGATAAGTGATATGTAATACCTGTGGAAAATCAATACAAAATGAGGAAGCTAATTTTTGTGAATATTGCGGGGCTTCTATTAGAAGTAGAAATGATTTTGGCGGAAGTGATTACCATACGAAACCCTCACCTCCTCCTGTGACAAAAGAAGTTATTATAAATCAGAATGATAAACCAGTTTCTTTTTTTGATTGGCTTGGTACTTATTTGATTTTATTTATCCCTTTAGTAGGTTCCATTATATTTTTTGTTTTGTTAATAGTATGGTCTTTTAGTCGTAATGTTTCTGAAAGTAGAAAAAATTGGGCTAGGGCTACTTTGGTGTATATACTTATAGTTTTTATTATATTAGTATTTATAATATCAATATTTGGTTCGGATCAGTTCCTAAATTTAATTAATGAGGAGATTAACCAGTATAATAATATGTTATAGACATTATAGATAGAAAATAAGGAAACAGAGAGGAAGATTGACATGAGTAAAGTTAGGACCAGATTTGCTCCTAGTCCCACAGGAAGAATGCATGTTGGTAATTTAAGAACAGCATTATATGAGTATTTAATTGCAAAGCATGAGGGCGGAAGCTTTATTTTAAGAATTGAGGATACTGATCAGGAACGTTATGTAGAAGGAGCAGTTGATATTATATATCGTACACTGGAAGGAACCGGCCTTATCCATGATGAGGGTCCTGATAAGGACGGAGGTTATGGCCCTTATGTTCAAAGTGAACGTATGGCAAGTGGTATTTATCTGGAATATGCTAAGAAGCTGATAGAAAAAGGAGCGGCTTATTACTGTTTCTGCGACAAGGATCGTTTGGCTTCATTAAAAAAGGCAGTGGGAAGCACTTCTGAAGGTGAGGATGATGAGGTTAAAGAGATTACAAAATATGACAAACATTGCCTACACCTGTCTAAGGAGGAAGTTGAAGAAAAACTGGCAGCAGGAATACCCTATGTAATTCGTCAGAATAACCCGGTAGAGGGAACAACCACATTTTATGATGCTATTTTTGGGGAGATTACCGTTGATAATGAGGAGCTAGATGATATGATTCTTATTAAATCAGACGGCTACCCCACTTATAATTTTGCCAATGTTGTAGATGACCATCTGATGGATATTACACATGTTGTAAGAGGAAATGAATATTTGTCATCTACTCCTAAGTATACAAGACTTTATCAGGATTTTGGCTGGGAGGAACCTGTTTACGTTCACCTGCCCCTAATTACCGATGAAAATCACAAGAAACTAAGTAAGCGTAGTGGTCATTCTTCCTATGAAGATTTAATAGAACAGGGCTTTTTATCCGAGGCTATCGTGAATTTTGTGGCTTTACTTGGCTGGAGTTCACCTAAAAACACAGAAATCATGTCCTTAGAGGAACTTATTCAGGAATTTGATTATAAGAATATCAATAAAGCACCGGCTGTATTTGATATTGTTAAGTTGCGCTGGATGAACGGTGAATATATTAAGATGATGGATGAAGACAGATTCTATGAGATGGCCCTACCCTATATTAAAGCTGCGATAAAAAAAGAGATGGATTTTAGAAGAATAGCCAGTTTGGTAAAGACCAGAATAGAGACCTTATGTGATATAGGGGATTTAATAGATTTCTTTGATGAGCTACCGGATTATGATATATCTATGTTTGTCCACAAAAAGATGAAGACAAGTTTCGAAAGTTCACTTACCGTACTGACAGAACTTTTACCTAGATTTGAGGCTCTTGATGATTATTCTGAGGCTTCTATAGAAACAGTAATTATGTCTTATATTAAGGAAAAGGGAATAAAGAATGGTCAAGGATTATGGCCGGTAAGAACCGCTGTATCCGGTAAACAGTCAACTCCGGGAGGGGCTTATGAAATTATGAGCCTTCTTGGTAAGGAAGAAAGCTTAAGGCGTATTAGAATTGCCATCGATAAACTGTCTAAGGCAGTAAATAATTAATTAGTTTATTAATTTCTTATATTAAGCAGTGGGACTGTTTCAGAAAATGAAACAGCCCCATCTTTATCTTTTCTTAAGTGTGTATCTTGTATCAAGCTTATCTGATATTCTTTCGATTATATCCGGATATCAAAAAATAAGGAGAATTATATGATGTTAAATCAGGCGCAGCAAGAAGCCGTAGGACACAAGGATGGGCCTATGCTTGTTTTAGCCGGTCCCGGTTCTGGAAAGACCTTGGTTATAACTGAACGAACTAAATATTTAATAAATAAACACAAAATTTCTGAAGGAAATATCCTAGTAATTACATTTACCAGGGCAGCTTCAAAAGAAATGAAGGATCGTTTTCTAAAAACCATGAAAAGATCAAAAACCGCAGTAAACTTCGGTACATTTCATAGTGTTTTTTTCACTATATTAAAATATGCCTATAACTTGAGTGTTAATAATATTATCAAGGATGATGAAAGAATAAATTGCATTAAGAGCATTATTAATAAAATGGGAATTAGTTATGATGATGAAAAGGAGTTTATAGCTGAAATCTTATCTGAAATTAGTATGGTAAAAGGCAATAGGATAGAGCTTTCAAGCTATTATTCAAGCTCTTGTGGAGATGAAGTTTTCAGAAGAATTTATCAAGAATATAACAAAAAAATTCGCCAGGCTAACCGAATTGATTTTGACGATATGCTTTTATTGTGTTATGAGCTATTATCACAGAGAGAGGATATATTAAGGCTGTGGCAGGATAAGTTTAGATATATATTAATTGATGAATTTCAAGATATTAATATATTACAGTATGATATAATAAAACTGTTGGCAAAGCCTAGAAACAATCTATTTATTGTAGGAGATGACGATCAGTCTATTTACAGATTTCGCGGTGCAAGGCCGGAAATTATGCTTAATTTCCCTAAGGACTATCCTAATTGCAAAAAAATATTTCTGAATATAAATTATAGGTCAGGGATAAAGATTATAGAGACTGCTAATAAATTGATTTCAAATAATAAGGTTCGCTATGAAAAGTCATTAAAGCCCCATAAAAAGGATGAAGCTAGGGTGGTAAGCTGCCAATTTGAAACTATGGGGGAGCAAAACATAAAACTGGTGGAGGAGATTTATAAGCTTTTTAAAAGTGGGATACCCTTGTCAGAAATGGCTATTTTGGTTCGTACCAATCTTGGTGCCGGAGCCATTATTCATAAGCTGATGGAGTATAATATTCCCTTTTTTGCCGGAGATAATATTCCTAATATCTACGACCATTGGATAACCGAGGATTTAATTGCGTATATGAGAATTGCTATGGGGGAAGACGGCAGGGGTCTGTATCTTCGGATTATAAACAGACCAAAGCGCTATATAAGCCGGGAATGCTTTGATACATCCCAGGTTAATTTTGAAGATCTTTATAATTATTATGAAGATAAGGAGTGGATGATAGACAGAATAGATCAGCTGGAATATGATTTGGCAATGCTTGCAGGGATGAGTCCTTATGCAGCAATTCAATATATCAGAAGAGCCGTAGGATATGAGGATTTCCTTAAAGAATATGCAAAGGATAGGAGATTAAGTGAAGAAGAACTAATTGATGTTCTAGATGAGATACAGGAGGGTACAAAAGGATTTGATTCTTTTGTTGAATGGTTTGAATATATTAAACAGTATAAGGAGGAGCTTAAAAAACAGGCTCAACATAATACTAATAAAAATATTGATGGTATAAGAATAATGACCATGCATAGTTCTAAGGGGTTGGAATTTGAAACCGTCTTTATTGTGGATGTCAATGAAGATATTACTCCCCATAAAAAAGCCCTATTACCTGAAGATATTGAAGAAGAGAGAAGGTTATTTTATGTTGCTTTAACAAGAGCCAAGAAATATCTCTATATATTTTCCCCTAAAAAACGTTATAACAAGGATATGGAACCCTCACGGTTTATTAATGAACTTAAGGGAAATAATTAATAAGGCTATTCCATAATTATAGTTATGGAATAGCCTTAATTACTTATTAATTAAAGAATCGGAGAGTTTATATTTATTCCTCATCTTCTTCATCTTCAAAATCATCATCATCAAATAGCTCGTCAAATTCTTGCTCATCAAGAATTTCTTCAAATGCATCAGCAACAGCTTCAAATTCGTCGTCATCTTCGATGTTAAGAAGCTGGGGCTCATCATTTTCATCTTCCTGTATAAAACGGTACAGGAATACATTATCCTCTTCCTCTCCTTCTATAGGTTGAAGGGCAATATAATCTTTATCATTTACTGTAAAGATTTCTAAGACGATACATTGTAATTCGGTTCCGTCGTCCAATGATAATGTAATGATATCATGGTAATGATCGTGCCCGCATCCGCAGCTATCGTTATGAATGTGTTCGCTCATAATACTACCTCGCTTTTTAATTTTTTCCCTGATAAAAGAATCAGTGGAATATAAATAGAATGTATCAGATTGAGGAAAAAAATGCAAGCAAAAGATATATTTATTAAAAAATATATTGACTTTATATTAAAATATTTTAAAATAAAAACGTGGGAAAACCATATCAGTAATAATATAAAAGAGAGGGGTACATTTAGGTGGCTGCAACAAAGCCTAAAGAAAATGAAGCTAGGAATCAAAAAATTCCGCCGGAATTACAAGCGGATAAACATGAGGTAAAAAAACGGCTTGAACGGGAAAAGAAAGCCCTTAAGAAAAAGCAGCTGGAGGAGGATTTTGGCAGACAAAAACGTCAAATAAAGGGTAAGAAAAATACCAAGACTAATTGGACCAGACAATATGAATATGGACTGCTAGACGAGGATGATTATTCAGATTACTAGATAGAAGCTTTCTTGGAATTAACCTGTACATATGTTATACTATATAAGATAAATATACTAGCAGCTTATTATTGACATCTTAGGAACTTAGGTTCTTAAGATGTCTTTTGTAATATATATAAATACAAATATTTTAAAAATTTTTGTATTGGCAAGGTTTTGGAGGAATTTATAAATGGGCGACAGTAAAAAGGAGATTAAAATATCGGTAAGAAACCTGGTAGAGTTTATTATGCGGTCAGGGGATCTTGATAATACCCGTAGTAGTAAAAATGAAGTTGAGGCCATGCAGGCAGGTAGCCGAATTCATAGAAAGATTCAAAAACAGATGGGGGCAAACTATACCCCTGAAGTTCCCCTTAGTATAACGGTTCCTGTTAACTATAAAGAGGTAAATTTCGATTTAACTGTTGAGGGTAGAGCCGATGGAATTATTAAAAATAATTTAGATGAAATCAATTATATGTCTGCTCTTATATCTAATGAGGAGATTACTAAAGCCTCAGAGATTACTGTAGATGAGATAAAAGGGGTTTATAAGGATTTAGACCTTCTTACGGAGCCTGTTTTGGTACATCGGGCACAGGTCATGTGCTATGCTTATATTTATGCTGTCAAATATAATCATGAAAGAATTGGTATAAGACTAACTTATTGTAATATGGAGTCAGAATGCCAAAAACATTTTGAAGAAGTTTTTTCGATAGACCAGTTAACAGACTGGTTTAATAATCTAATTAAAGAATATGCTAAATGGGCAGTTTGGCAGATGAAATGGATTATTAAAAGGGATGAAGAAATTAATAAAGTGGATTTTCCCTTTCCCTATAGAAAAGGACAAAAAGACTTAGTTACCGGAGTATATAGAACAATTTTAAGAAAGAAAAATTTATTTATAGAAGCACCTACCGGAGTAGGTAAGACTATATCTACTATATTTCCTGCCGTGAAAGCTATGGGAATGGGTATTTGCTCTAAAATTTTTTATCTTACTGCAAAGACTATTACAAGAACCGTGGCTGAAGATACATTTCACTTGCTGATGAAGCAAGGAATTAGTATGAAAGTTACTACTATTACTGCTAAAGAAAAAATTTGCATCCTAGATAAGCCGGACTGTAATCCCATATCTTGTAATAGGGCAAAAGGCCATTATGACAGAGTTAATGATGCTGTTTATGATATGTTAACCAGTGAGGATGAAATTTCTAGAGATTTAATTTTAAGTTATGCCGGAAAACATATGGTTTGCCCCTTTGAAATGTCTCTGGATATAAGCTTATGGTCAGATGCTATTATCTGTGATTATAACTATGTTTTTGATCCCAATGTTTATCTTCGAAGATTTTTTGCTAATGAAAAGCAGGAAGAGTATGTATTTCTTATAGATGAAGCCCATAACCTGGTAGATAGAGCCAGGGAAATGTATAGTGCTATTTTGTATAAGGATGATTTTCTTAAAGTTAAATCTCTAGTGAAAGGACATGCTCCCAAGCTAATAAAAATGCTGGATAAATGTAATAAGGATTTGCTGAAGAAAAAAAGAGAATGTGATGAATTTGAGGTATTGGATGACATAGGTGACTTATATATTCATTTAATGGGATTAATGACTGAGTACGAAGCCTACCTGCAGGATTATAAACTAGAAGAAGGAAGAGAAGAAATCCTAAAGTTGTATATGGATATTCGCCATTTCCTAAACATATATGAAATCCTAGATGATTGCTATACTATTTATACAGATTATGATGAGGAAGATAATTTTCGGATTAAGCTACAATGTATGGATCCTTCAAGGAATTTAAGCCGATGTTATGAGAAGGGGAGAAGTGCGGTTTTGTTTTCAGCTACCCTGCTTCCTATTAAGTACTATAAGGAACAATTAGGAGGAAAAGAAGATGATTATGCCGTATATGCTCCCTCCTCATTTAGTAAAAAGAATAGGATTATAATGGTGGCAAAGGATGTAAGCACAAAATATACCCGTAGAAATGAGAGGGAATATGGTAAAATTTTAAATTATATTAAAGAATTTACAAGGGCAAAAACCGGCAATTACATGGTTTTCTTTCCTTCCTATCAAATGCTGCAAACCATTGCTGATATGGCCGGGAACGATATAGAAGGACTTGTAGTACAAAGTGCTAATATGACGGAAGAGGAGAGGGAAGTATTTTTAGATGAATTTGTAGAAAATCCTGTAACAAGCAGGGTGGGTTTTTGTGTTATGGGGGGGATATTTAGTGAAGGAATTGATCTAAAAAATAGCAGGCTAATTGGTGTAGTTGTTGTAGGAACCGGTCTGCCCATGGTATGTAATGAGAGAGAGTTATTTCGGTCTTATTATGAGGAAAAAGTCGGCAAGGGTTTTGAATATGCCTATCTATATCAGGGTATGAATAAGGTCCTACAATCGGCCGGAAGAGTAATTCGGACCAAAGAGGACCATGGGGCAATTCTTTTATTAGACGAAAGATTTCTTAAGGCTCAGTATTATCAGCTGTTTCCTAGGGAATGGTTTCCTTTTGAGCCGGTAAACCTTTCGGAGATGTCTTTAAAGCTTACGGATTTTTGGCTTAAAAATACAGAGGCTTATTAGAATATCTGGCTTTTGAACCCTTTGACAGGAAATTTTTACCTGAAACCCAGCGATAGATGGCATTAGTTAAATAGAATAATAATGCTCCTATTGCTCCCCCAATTAAGCCATAAATTAGGTCATCAATGTCGCATCTGCCAGGGATTATTAAATACTGAATCAATTCAATTGTAGATGGAAGTAAGAGTAAGTAGATTAGCCAGATAAATTTGGAGGTATTTCGAAGCAACAAAATACCATAGTAGCCATAGGGCATATATATAAGTATTCTGCTAATAAAATAGATAAATATGTCACTAAAAGGTATCATATGATTAATATAATTCTCTATCTGTGTAGCACTTGTCCAAAACGGAGTAAAGTTTACACTGTCAAATATAGGGTATATTCTTGGATAAGTCTTCTGACCAAATGAGATATATATAAGGACTGTAATATAAAAGAGTAAAAATATAATATTAACATTTCGATAGAAACTATTGAAATGTTCAATTCTTGATCCATAATCAAACATATGGCGTATAAAACAGTGTATCACCGGTATTAGCCAATTAAGGGCAAGAATACCAAGTAAGCTTTTAGTAAAAGGCAGAAGTTTAGTATCTGCCCCAAAATATATAAGTAAAGTAATAATAGTAGAGATAAACAAAGTTAAAATGGTATACAAAGTACAAGCTTTATAGGTTAAAGATTGTTCTAATAGAATATGTATACTTAATATAACAACCACACTACTAATTCCGAGAATAATAAAAGGTGAAGTAAAGAACAAGTAAGCTGCAAACTGTAATATTATGCTTATAATACTTAAAAATATAATCAATGAGGATAACTCCATAGAGGAGCGCTTTCTCATGGTTACACCTGCTTTCATTATAATATCATACGAATTTTTTTGGGAATGCAGCGAATGCTGATATGAGAACTAAAGGCTGGGGTTTCTCCGTCAGTATGAATTGCCGCTTCCCTATCTGATATAATCTCTATACTGGAACACTTAAAGTATTTTACGGTCTTAAGCTTAATATGTTTACCAAAGATTATGGTAGGTAAAAGCAACATGACAATAGCCTGAGGCATTCCATGGACTAGACAGACGTTTAACTTACCGTCCCTAGGGTCAGCACCGGGAGCCATCATAAGACCTCCGCCTTCAAATGGATGTATCATACCTGATATTAGAAGTACATTTTTAAAATGATCTTTCTTAATACCATCTATGAGAATGGTTGAATTTAAGAAATCAACTTTAAATAATTGCTTAATAGCCAGTGCAAGATAGACAAACTTACCTGCACCAAATCTGTTTAATTTCTTTTTTAACTCTGATGACTGAACTTCAACACATACACTGGCATCATATCCCGTACCACTGGAACATATAAATTTTCTGCTTTTAGCTTCTTTTTTATGGTATGTAATCTCACCATAATCTAAATATGTAAATTTATTGGGTTTTAATACATTTGATAAGGCCTTCAGTGGTTTTTTTGATATCTTAAGGCTTCTTGCCAAGTCATTACTGGAACCTGAAGGAATATATCCTAAAAACACTTCGTCATAATTGTCTATTCCGTTGATTACTTCATTTAAAGTACCGTCTCCACCTAGAACAACTATATTTTTAATTCCTTTATACTTACGGCAGATTTCCTCGGCTAGTTCTGTGGCATGGCCCTCATACTGTGTAAAGTCTGCTGTGTAAGAAATATTCTGAACTTCTAGCTCTTTCTCTATAATCTGCCAATAACGAATTCCCTTTCCTGAGCTAGAATTTGGATTAATTAAAAAATGATACATTATTTTGTCTTCTCCCTTTACCCTATTATCTGCCTTTATTAAATTGATAATTAAATATTATATGAAATAAGTTTCATTGTCAATTGTTTGCGCAGAATATTACAGTAAATTTTAGTCAGATAAGACAGTGTTTTAAATTTGATTTTAACCTAAAAACAGGCACAGAATTGTCCTTGCTTCATAAGATATATAGAACGAAAGAGTGTATTAAATGATGATAAAAATTGAAAGGAGTATATAGATGGAGAGACGGATGTATCGTAGCACGGGTCGCGGTAGATATGCTACACCATATAGACAGACACAGCCGGTATGCGATGATATCGTAGGAAAATATGATCCGGATAAAGATTGTGGGTGTGACAAAGACAGAAGAAGCTATTGCGAAGATGATTTCAAACCGGAACGATTTCCAATAGGCATGTGTTATGTTCCCTGGCAATGCTTTAGGGACTTATATGAAAATGAGTTTGTTGCTCTAGAAAATGGAACCTTATTTAAGGAATTGGATAAAGACTGGTATGGAAGGGGTTGTAAGTAGGGTGGATAGAACAAATAGAGAAAAATTATTTGCTTGTATTACAGCAACAAGCTTCGTCTTGGATGATTTAAGAATCTATCTTGATACCCATCCTAATGACCAGGAAGCTTTAGATTATTGGAGGAAGGTAGAGAGAGTAAGAAATGAAGCTGTTGAAGAATATACAAAATGCTATGGACCTATCAACAGCTATGATGTAGATGTAAAAAACAAATGGACTTGGGTAGAAGAACCATGGCCATGGGAAGGTAGGTGCTAGTATATGTGGAGTTATGAAAGAAGATTACAATATCCTGTAAATATTAAACAACGTAACCCCAGGCTGGCCCAGGTAATAATAAGCCAGTTTGGCGGCCCTGACGGTGAGCTTGCTGCTTCTATGCGCTATCTGTCACAGCGTTATTCCACAAAAAACAGGAAAGTGGCAGGTGTGCTTACAGATATAGGGACTGAAGAACTGGCACACATGGAAATGGTCAGTGCTATTGTCCATCAGCTTACAAAAGATTTAACACCCCAAGAAATAATGGAAGGCAACTTTGAAAGGTATTATGTAGATCATACTTTGGCCCTGTGGCCTCAGTCTGCCGGTGGAATACCCTTTAATGCTTGCTTCTTCCAGAGTAAAGGTGATCCAATTACCGATATGGTTGAGAATATGGCAGCGGAGCAAAAAGCAAGAACCACCTATGATAATATTTTACGTCTTGTCCATGATCATGATGTATGTGATCCTATTAAATTCTTAAGGCAAAGAGAAATCAACCATTTCCAAAGATTTGGTGAGGCCTTAAGAATAATAACTGAGGAATTAGATTCAAAGAATTTCTATGCAATTAATCCAGATTTTACAGCGGATTTATGTAAATAAAACAATAAGCCCAAAGGCATTAGCTTTTGGGCTTATTTTTGTATGGTAGGATGAATATTCAAAAATGGGGTAGTATAAACATAAGAATAAGTAACTTGACGCTTAAATCTATGCATGGTAAAATATTGGAACAAAACATAGCATTACTTGCTTAAGGAGGAAAAAATGAATAACTTATTAGTAGCACAATCAGGCGGTCCGACAACGGCTATAAATGCCACCCTGGTTGGTGTATTAAAGGGAGCCAGAATTAGTGATAAGGTAGATAAAGTATTTGGCGCTAAGAATGGTATAGAAGGGGCAATTAACGACAACCTGATTGACCTTAATGAATTGCTTAAGGACACAGAGGCTTTAGATACCCTGACCTATACTCCATCATCTGCCCTAGGATCTTGCAGATACAAGATGAAGGATTGGAGAGAAGATGATGAGCCTTATAAGAAAATAATTGATACCTTTATCAAGCATGAAATCAAATATTTTATCTATATCGGTGGAAATGACTCCATGGACACCGTTAATAAGCTTGCAGAATATTGTAAAATGAATAATCATGATTTCTATATTATGGGTGCTCCTAAGACTGTTGATAATGACCTAAATCTTACAGATCACAGTCCCGGATTTGGTTCTGCAGCAAAGTATATTGCTACTACAATTTCTGAAATAGAAAGAGATATCAGTGTATATGATATTCCTGCTGTAACTATCGTAGAAATTATGGGTAGAAATGCCGGTTGGCTTACAGCTGCTTCAGCTTTAGCTAGGGTTAATGGTGGACCAGGTCCTGATTTAATTTATTTGTGTGAAAAGGACTTTGACAATGATAAATTTATTCAGGATATAAAGGACAAGTTGGCAGTAAAGCCCGGTGTTTTAGTTACTATCAGTGAAGGTATTAAATACAGTGACGGTTCATATGTGTCTGATTCCATATCCAGTGGAGCTGTAGACAATTTTGGTCATAAATATATTGCAGGATCTGCCAAGGCATTAGAACAGTTGGTAAGAAATGAAATCGGCTGTAAGGTAAGAGCTATTGAACTTAACCTAATGCAAAGAGCAGCGGCTCATATTGCCAGTGAAACTGACATTATTGAGTCTCAAATGCTTGGCCAAAAGGCATTTGACTGTGTTGTTAACGGTGTGACCGGTAAAATGGCAGCTATTCATAGACTAGGTGATAATCCTTATCAAGTGGAATTTACAGCTGTTGATGTTAGCCAAGTTGCAAACCACGAAAAAACCGTACCGACAGATTGGATTACACCTGAAGGCAATGATGTGACTGAAGAGATGATGACATATCTAAGACCTCTTATTATGGGTGAAGTTAATATTAAGTATGAAAATGGTATTCCTAAACAGTTAAGACTTTATTAATTTTCTGATTTAATAATTATGATTAAGATTTAATTGTAAAGGGGCACTTATAATCTTATAGTGCAAGGCTATGACTGCATTATAAGATTATAAGTGCCCTAATATTTGCAATAAAAATCTAATTACCAGAACAAATGATCCTGTATCTTTACACTGTTTTTCTTTTGATCGTGTCCTTTTCTTACAGCAGCTTTATATTCATTAAAGTACAAACGATCACCTATATTATTTTCACCGGATAAGGCGGCTTTTGCGGCCTTTATTGAAAGCAGTTGAGATTTTGATGAATAATTATCATACAATTCTAATTGTTTAGCCAGGGACCCGTTTGTTGCCACAGTAAACTGACCGGATTGATAAATTACTTTCTCTATAGTATTGGGATATTTAGATGATTTTACTCTGTTTAATACAACATTGGCAACGGCCAGTTTCCCTTCATAGCTTTGATTACCAGCTTCTGAATGAACTAAGCAGGCTAGTAATTTTAATTCATCTTCGGTATAATTTACTTCTTCCCTATATTTAATCTCTGTTTCTTTTTTGATTCTTTCTTCTTCCTGTATTTTTTTAAGTTCTTCTTCCTCTGCTTTGGATATGGCTTTATTAAAATCTATTAGAATATCAACATACTCTTTTTTTACATAACCCATAACCTTATCATCGGTGATATCTACTTTTACCCAGTCATCTAAAAGGTCGATTACAGGATAGGATTCCTTTTCGTATATAACCGTAACTACTTCAGAGTCGGGGTCTGGTTTTTTCCTTACATTTAAACCATCTGCATTAACCGTTATCTTCTTGATACCGTATTTTTCAATTAATTCGTCATCGGAAATGCCGGTTTTTAAATATTTAGATTTGATATAGCCTTTAACACTGCCGGATTCGATATAATACCAATCTTCCATTGTATCTAATATTATGGCTGCTGAGTCCCTGTAAAGTTTACCCATAATATCACTGTCAGTATTTGCATCGCTTCTAATATTTACATAGGTATCTGCAATTGATATGCCTATATTGAAATACTGAGATTCTTCAGCCTTATTGTTGTCATCTGAGAAGGAAGATTTATATTTATTGAAACCGCTTATTCCATTGGTGTTTTTATCTACTAGGCTGTTAATATACTCTTTTGAAAGATACAGCTGCTGATTAACTAAGGCCATACTATCATAATAATTTGAAATAGCCTTCAAACTAAAACTTTCAATTTTTTGCACTTTTGGATTCTCCCTATTAACAGGAAGATATGATGGAAGTATAAATTCAAAAAATATAAAAGTACAAAAAGAAGATAAAAACACTAGCATGGAAAATATGGTTCGTTTCATATTCATAATTCACCTTCCAAGAGTGTTGTTTCGGTATCAAAAGCTATTATATCCCAATTTAAGCAAAAAGGCAAATATTACAAGGACAAATATGGTAATAATTTATATATTTATAAATTGATTTATACAAATTAACAAAATTTAAGCTTCTTCTAGAATTTTATTCTCTATCAATTTAGACACAGTTTCAGCTATTTCAGTTGATTTCATATCTTTATAATCATGGTAATAAAGAGGCTTTAAATAATGGACATGAACCATTTGCTTACGGATTGATCCGGTATCAAATACTTTATAGGAATCTATTAAGGCAATGGGAACTATAGGGCATTTGGCGTTCATGGCGCTTTTAAAGCTGCCTCCTTTAAATGGAAGAAGATTATTACCATCCTTTGAACGGGTTCCTTCGGCAAATATAATAAAGTTTTCACCGGATTTTACCCGCCGGGTCATATTCTTAATAACTCCCATGGACTGTCTGATATCTTCCCTATCAATAATTTCCGCTTGTAAAAGTTTAATAACTTGCTTTAAAAGAAAAATATCTTTAACTTCTTTTTTCATTACTGTTGCCAAGGGCCTTTCATGGGTCTGTATGATTGCAAGAGCATCAAATAATCCCTGATGATTGGGAAACATTATATAGCCGTTTTCTTTTGGAAGATTCTCAAGGCCGGTAACACGGATTTTAACCCTGCCCCTCTTTATAATAGTTAATACTATTTTTCGAAGATAGTCATATCTGGTTTTTACATCATATTTTTCAATATTGCAAAGTCTAAATATTTTGAATATCCAAAAAGGAAGGTTAAACAGACTTCGAATTACCATTAATATAATTCTTTTCATTAAAGCAATCCTTTCTTAAATAAATGTATGTAAGTTAGGTCAAAGGATTTCGAAGCCCTTTAAATGTTTTGAACGGCTGGGATGCCTAAGTTTTCTCAGGGCCTTTGCCTCAATCTGTCGGATTCTTTCTCGGGTAACATGAAACTCCTTACCGACTTCTTCTAAAGTTCTTGTTCTACCGTCTGTTAAGCCAAAGCGAAGCATTAGAACTTTTTGTTCCCTTTCTGTTAAAGTGTCAAGAAGTTTTGATATCTGATCTTTAAGACTAGAATAGGTGGCCACTTCCTCTGGGCCCAAGGTATTTTCGTCTTTAATAAAATCACCTAGATGACTATCATCCTCTTCACCGATAGGAATGTCTAGGGAAATAGGATCAGATGAAATTTTTAAAACTTCGCGAACCTTTTCAACAGGCATATTCAATGCTTCGGAAAGTTCCTCTTCTGTAGGCTCCCTGCCCAGATCTTGAAGGAGGGCTCTGGATGTACGGTAGGTTTTATTTATTATCTCTGACATATGAACAGGAATGCGTATAGTACGGCTTTGATCGGCAATGGATCTGGTAATTGCTTGTCTAATCCACCAAGTGGCATATGTACTAAATTTAAAACCTTTTGTATAATCGAATTTCTCAACGGCTTTAATTAAGCCTAAATTTCCTTCCTGTATTAAATCCAGAAATGATAGGCCTCTTCCTACATACCGTTTAGCTATGCTTACAACCAGACGAAGATTGGATTCGGCAAGTAATTGTTTGGCGGTTTCATCACCGTCTTCTATACGTTTAGCCAGTTCAATCTCTTCTTCGGTACTTAATAAAGGGTAGTTGCCAATCTCTTTCAAATATAAATGAACAGGATCATCCGATACAATATTGTCAGTGGATGTCATGTATATGTCTTCTTGGGAGGATATTTCTTCTGCTGGCTCATCAAGTTCTAGTAGTTCCTCATCTTGTTCATTAACATCTTCCGGAGTGTCTAATACAACAATGTTATAAGTCTCAAGTTTTTCAAAAACCTTATCAACTTGCTTATTATCAAGTTTTAAATCCTTAATAAAAGTATTGATCCTTTCAACTTCAATAATACCTTGTTCCTTTTTAGCATATTTAACTAGTTCTCCAAATTTTTTTTCAAAATTATTATGGACAATCTGTTCATTCATAGATGTACCTCCATCTTTAGAACTTGAAATACTAAGCATTATTATAACATAGGCTAGGACATATTAAAACAAGTAAAATTACAGGCCCCAGCAATATAAAAATGATGGAGTTATATGGTGATAAGCAGAGGTTAAATTAAAAAAATAGGCATTATGATATAAGCATAATACCTATTTTTTCTTTAGTTTATGATTATGTTACTTGTCTTATTAATATGCAATCTTATTAGGGTTTAATTAACCTTAGGAAGTAGATCAAAACCTTTTTGTAAATTTTCGTCACTGGGAATATAATCTGTCATGGTACCGCTTAGGTAGGAATTATAGGCTGTCATATCAAAATACCCTGTTCCGGTAAGGCCAAAGAGTATGGTCTTTGCCTCCCCTGTTTCCCGGCAGCGGATTGCCTCATCAATTGCAGCCCGTATGGCATGGGCAGATTCCGGTGCGGGAAGGATAGTTTCTTGTTTTGCAAAAAGTACGGCAGCTTCAAATACTTTGGTTTGTTCCACTGCTATAGCTTCCATATATCCATCGTGATATAGCTTAGATAAAATTGGGGACATGCCATGGTAACGAAGTCCTCCCGCATGGTTAGCTGAAGGAATAAAGCGGCTTCCTAGGGTATACATTCTTGCTAGGGGCGTAACCCTTCCCGTGTCACAAAAATCATATGCATATTTTCCTCTGGTAAGAGAAGGACATGAGGCAGGCTCAACAGCTACTATTCTAGGAGAAGCTTTGCCGGTCAATTTATCCTGCATAAAGGGTGCAATTAAACCGCCTAAATTAGAGCCTCCGCCGGCACATCCTATGACTATATCAGGATATTCATCCAGCATTTCTAATGCTATCTTACTTTCAAGTCCGATTATTGATTGATGAAGTAATACCTGATTTAAAACTGAGCCAAGCACATAACGATATCCGGGATTGGACATGGCTTTTTCTATAGCCTCCGATATGGCACATCCTAAGCTTCCGCCGGTATCAGGATTCTCCTTTAAAATTTCCTGCCCTATTTTAGTAGTATTGCTGGGGCTTGGGACTATTTCAGCACCGTAAGTCTGCATAACAGTTTTTCTAAAAGGTTTCTGTTCGTAGGAAACTTTTACCATATAGACTGTTAAAGGTAGGTTGTAGAAGGCGCAGGCTTCGGCTAGTGCTGTTCCCCATTGACCGGCTCCGGTTTCGGTAGTAAGCCCTTTAAGCCCTTGCTTTTTAGCATAATAAGCTTGTGCGATAGCAGAGTTTAACTTATGACTTCCTGATGTGTTATTACCTTCATATTTAAAGTAAATTTTTGCCGGTGTTTTTAAGGCCTTTTCTAAATTGTAAGCACGAACTAAAGGGGAGGGACGGTACATCTTATAAAATTCCTGTATTTCTTCGGGAATATCAAAATACCTAGTTGTACAATCCATTTCTTGATGAGCCAGTTCTTCGCAAAATATCGGATAAAGATCTTCTACCTTGACGGGTTTTAAAGTGGCTGGATTAAGAAGGGGATCATGTTGCTGTTTCATATCCGCCCGTAGATTATACCATTGTTTTGGCATCTGATCTTCAGTAAGATATAAGCGATGGGGGATTTTTTTTGCCATAATAATTCTCCTTTCTTTTTTGAAAACAAAAGTTTTGTATAAAAAAAGCATTTGTTCCAGCAATCACTGGGACAAAAGCTTAGACTTCTGCGGTACCACCCGGTTTGGTGCGGCTGCACCCACTTATTCCATGTACATATATACATGCTCCCTTGATAACGGTTGGAGATACCGTCAGGTATTACTCGTCAGCATTGCTGATTTTCTTCCTGCCCTCGTAAGTCCATTCAGTATTACATTTATTATTGCAATTCCACCCTCTGCAACTCTCTGTAAATAATGATAATACTTACTATTCTTACTCGACGGTTTATGGTAATATTCACTATTTTTATCAATTTTGTTCTAGTATATAATCCTTAAGGTAAAATGTCAATATATAGATATATTTATTATATGTATATTTTTTAATATTGCTTTAGACAATTTTCAAGTTCATGTTTTATTTTTTCCTTTAAATGGCTGGGATTAAGAACCTTAGCCCCCTTGCCAAACTGTAGTATCCATCTTATTAGCTCATCTGTAACAGCGGTATTTCTAATAAAGGTAATACCGTCATTTGTCTGTATTATTTCGTCAGCCAAATCAGCTTCATATTCTAAGATATACTTAGATGTTCTTTTATCAAAGGAAATTATTATTTGTTCAACTAGGCTTCCTGAAAGATGAATAAATTTTTTTCTGTTTCTTTCCTCATAATAATTTTCCGGTATCTGAAAGCTGTCTTCTAATATAGTCAGTGCACGAATCCTAGAGACCCTAAAATCCCTAATATCATTACGAAGCTCACAGTAGCCTACCACACATAGAGCACCGTCGTTAATAAAAAGCTCATATGGATGAATGACCCGGATAGTGTCTTCGTCACTTCCAAACCTGCGATAAATAATTCTTGTCTTTTTTTTGTTTTGTATGGCCTGGTGGAGCTTTTTTTCAAATTCAGGGTTAAGGGAATCGTTGATATATTGGTTGGTGTTGATAGTAACAAGACCGGAAAAGTGCTTAATAAATTCTCTGTTTAGATTGCCGGTATTATCAAGAAGCTTATGTATAAGTTCAAGGGCAGTTCTTCCCATGGTCATATATTGATAGGGTTTTAGAAGTTCCATCATAAATGCAAGGGAGATTAACTCCGGTGAGGTAAAGGTTATATCACTAAGGCGGAATTTATCTGCTGTATAGTAAGTTTTACCCTTTCTTTCTTCCTCTGTGATAAAGCAAATACGAGATAGGCTATCTATATCTCGCATAATTGTCTTTTTATCCACTACTACATTCCATTTTTCTAAGGAAGAACGGATATCACTGATAGTATATCCTCTTTTATTTTCCGAAAGCAATAACAGGATAAAAATTTGCCTCTCAGTTTGTGCCATGTCCTTCATAGTGTTCCCCCTATTATAATATTTATAAATTTATTATCAGATGGGATTTGCCTGAATTTAACATAGTTTGAATAAGTAATATACTGGTTATATCTTACTACAAGGATTCTTAATATTCAAGAAAGTTTAAAATTCTATTTAATATTACTTTATTATTCAGCATAAGTCTTATAAATAACAGAATAATGTAGAATACTTACTGTTTAAGTTAATTGATGTAAAAACATCTGTATCGGAGAGTAGGGGACTTTGAAAAAGCCAGGAAATTTACCGATGAAGCCTTAGGAAAGGATAAAATAGATTCCGGGGCTTTAAGATCCCTAGCTATTTTACATATGCTTGAGCAAAATATGGAAGAGGCACTTAAGGTGGCCGAAGAAGCTTATAATAATTATTCCGATGGAGAATATATCCGGGAGACCTACTTGATTGCCTTGCATTTTAATGATTTGATAGAAGAGGCACAAGTAATAAAAAATGAAATTATTGAACTTCAAGGACAGCTTGAAGAAGAGACACAAAAGCTTTTAGAGGGAGAAATAACATTAGAAGAATATTATGTGGAAGGGTAGGAATATAAGATGATGATAATACCAGGTTTTATTATATCGATTTTAACTTTTCCGGGAGTAATTGTACATGAACTTGCTCACCAGATTTGTTGTTATATATGTGGTATAAAAGTGTATGAGGTTAAATATTTTCAATTTAAGAATCCTAACGGATATGTTATCCATGAAGGAAGTAACCATCCCGGTAAAGTGTTTATTACTTCTATGGGACCCTTTATTTTTAATACCATTTTAGGAAGTCTAATAATATTGCCTGCCTCAATTCAGTTTTTTGCATTTAAGGTAAATAGCGATATTCTAAACCTTATACTTGTGTGGGCCGGTTTTTCAATTTTAATGCATGCATTTTGCAGTACCGGTGATGCTAAAGTGATGGTGCAACAAATTTTAAAAAATAAAAAAGTCGGAATAATCCCAAAAATTCTTACAGCACCATTTGTGGGCCTGGTTTATATTGGAGCTGTAGGTTCAGTTGTTTGGCTGGATGCAGTTTATGCCGCAGTGGTTGCTATGTTGCTACCGAATTTATTGGTATAAACTTGTCAGTTTAAGTTAAAAGTTTATGAACAAACTATGAATACACATATGTGTATTCATAGTTTGTTTGCAAAAAATTAACAATTTGTTAACGGTAACAGATATCATTAAATTTTTCTTGACATTTGAAAAGGAAAAAAGTATAATCATTTAGCATGCTAACTTGCATGCAATGTATTTTTTATGCGTATTTTGCTGAAACTGTTAGCATATCTACTGCGCATATTATACCACAGAAAGTTAATTATAATTTGGGAGGTGAAAAATTAATGCCTACATTTAACCAGCTAGTGAGAAAGGGCAGGAAGTCAGTTGAGTATAAATCCAATTCTCCTGCATTGCAGAAGGGATTTAACTCATTGAAAAAGAAGACTACAGATGTATCTTCACCACAAAAAAGAGGTGTATGTACAGCTGTAAGAACTGCAACACCCAAGAAGCCGAACTCCGCTCTTCGTAAGATTGCCAGGGTTCGTCTGTCCAACGGTATCGAAGTTACAAGCTATATTCCCGGCGAAGGTCATAACCTTCAGGAGCATAGTGTTGTACTTATCAGAGGTGGAAGGGTAAAGGACTTGCCCGGTACCAGATATCACATCGTCAGAGGTACACTTGATACTGCAGGCGTTGCCAACAGAAGACAGGCACGTTCCAAGTATGGTGCTAAAAGACCGAAAGACGCAAAAAAATAATAAGACAGCCTAGTTAAGCAAAGAATTGTATAAAGCATTCTTTTGTGATGAAGTTAAGTGCCGGATTAATTTTTTATTTCCTTTTGATTTGTATATTCTGTGGGTTACAAATTAAGTGGAATGGTAACATTTCATATATGGAAAATGAAGTTAAGCTGAGCACGGACACAATCAAAGAAAGCGAGTATCTTTCATTTGTGAGTACCTAGGAATTAATGTAACTGACGAAATGGAATAAAATTTCGTTTAGTATTGTTAAGGAGGGAAGAAGCGTGCCAAGAAAAGGACATATACCTAAAAGAGATGTACTGGCGGATCCGGTTTACAACAATAAGGTTGTAACAAAGCTTATCAACAATATTATGTTAGATGGCAAAAAAGGT
Source organism: Herbinix luporum (assembly GCF_900070325.1). Lineage (GTDB taxonomy): Bacteria > Bacillota > Clostridia > Lachnospirales > Lachnospiraceae > Mobilitalea > Mobilitalea luporum. The sequence goes on along the minus strand of NZ_LN879430.1, from coordinate 2,369,464 downwards.
ACCGCACAGAAAATCGTATACGGAGCCTTTGAGAAGGTAGCAGAAAAGTCCGGAAGGGATGCCGTTGAGGTATTCGAGGAGGCTATGAATAACATCATGCCTGTTCTTGAAGTTAAAGCAAGACGTATCGGCGGTGCAACCTATCAGGTTCCGGTTGATGTAAGACCTGAAAGAAGACAGGCGTTGGCTCTACGTTGGTTAACTATGTTCTCCAGAAAAAGAGGAGAAAAGACCATGCAGGATAGACTGGCGAATGAAATCTTGGATGCTGCAAATAATACAGGTGCAGCCGTTAAGAGAAAAGAAGATATGCATAAGATGGCAGAGGCAAATAAAGCATTTGCTCATTATAGATGGTAATTATTTAAATATCATAGCATGTTCTTCTTTAATTCTTGACAATAGGTTGATGCATTTGTATAGCTAAAGTCTATTGGAATTGCATTTGGTTTATTATGATAAACTAAATTGTAGGAAACATGATATTTGATGATTGTTTATCATTCTTTGCCATTATCAAGCAAGTTGTAGACATGATTTGCTTGTCATGAATTAAGGAGGAATTATCTTTGGCAGGAAGAGAATATCCATTAGAGAGGACTAGAAACATCGGTATTATGGCTCATATCGATGCGGGAAAGACTACTCTTTCCGAACGTATCTTGTACTATACCGGTGTAAACTACAAAATAGGTAATACCCATGAAGGTACTGCAACCATGGACTGGATGGAGCAGGAACAAGAAAGAGGTATTACAATTACATCAGCAGCGACCACATGTCATTGGACCCAGGAATTTGAGCATAAGAAAAAACCCGGTGCCCTAGAGCATCGTATTAATATTATCGATACTCCCGGACACGTAGACTTTACCGTAGAAGTTGAGCGTTCTCTGCGTGTTCTAGACAGTGCAGTCGGTGTATTTTGTGCTAAAGGGGGCGTTGAGCCTCAGTCCGAAACCGTATGGCGCCAAGCTGATAAATACAATGTACCGAGAATGGCATTTGTTAATAAGATGGACATTTCCGGTGCGGACTTTTTCAATGTTATAAAAATGATAAGAGAAAGGCTCGGGAAAAATCCTGTAGCTATCCAGCTTCCAATCGGTAAAGAAGATACATTTGTAGGTATCATAGATTTATTTGAGATGAAGGCATATTACTATAATGATGATAGAGGCGACGATATCACCATTAAAGAAATACCTGATGACATGAAAGATCTGGCCGAGGAATACAGATCTATTATGATTGAAGCTATCTGTGATACTGACGATGATTTAATGGAGAAGTATCTAGAAGGTGAAGAACCTACCGAAGAGGAGCTTAAAGCAGCTCTTAGAAGGGCTACTATCTCTGTTGAGATTATTCCGGTTCTTTGTGGATCAGCATATCGTAATAAAGGTGTTCAGAAGTTATTAGATGCTATTATCGAATACATGCCTGCTCCTACTGATATCGCTGATATCAAAGGTGTGGATGAAGAAGGCAATGAGGTGACCAGAAAATCTTCTGATGATGAGCCTTTTGCCGCATTAGCATTTAAGATTATGGCCGATCCTTTTGTCGGTAAATTGGCATTCTTTAGAGTTTATTCAGGAACATTAAATTCAGGTTCATATGTACTTAACTCTACAAAGAATAAAAAGGAACGTGTAGGACGTATCCTGCAAATGCATGCCAATAAGAGGGAAGACTTGGAGAGAGTATATTCAGGAGATATTGCTGCAGCTGTTGGACTTAAGTTCACAGCCACCGGTGATACACTTTGTGATGAAAAACATCCTGTTGTACTAGAATCCATGGAATTCCCCGAGCCGGTTATTAATGTTGCTATCGAACCTAAGACAAAAGCCGGACAAGATAAGATGGGTGAGGCTTTGGCTAAACTGGCTGAAGAAGACCCTACATTTAAAGCTTATACCGATGAAGAAACCGGTCAAACAATTATTGCCGGTATGGGAGAACTTCATCTGGAAATTATAGTTGACAGACTGCTTCGTGAGTTCAAGGTAGAAGCTAATGTCGGTGCTCCTCAGGTTGCTTACAAGGAGACCTTTACTAAGACCGTTGAGGTTGACAGCAAGTATGCAAGACAATCCGGTGGACGTGGACAATACGGACACTGTAAAGTGCGCTTTGAGCCTATGGATGCCAATGCAGAGAAGACTTTCGAGTTTGCCTCAGAAGTTGTGGGCGGTGCTATTCCCAAGGAATACATCCCGGCAGTTGGTGCAGGTATCGAAGAAGCAGCAAAAGCAGGTATTCTTGGCGGATATCCTGTGCTTGGTGTAAGAGCAGTCGTATATGACGGTTCCTACCATGAAGTTGACTCCAGTGAAATGGCATTTAAGATAGCAGGTTCCATGGCATTTAAAGATGCTATGAGTAAAGCCGGTGCAGTACTTTTAGAGCCTGTTATGAGAGTTGAAGTTACAGTACCTGAGGAATATATGGGAGATGTTATAGGTGATATCAGCTCCCGTCGTGGACGTATTGAAGGCACTGAGGATCTAAACGGATCAAAACTGATACGTGGATATGTTCCTCTGTCTGAAATGTTTGGATATGCCACAGCCCTTCGTAGCCGTACTCAGGGTCGTGGAGCATACTCCATGTACTTTAATTCCTATGAACCGGTACCTAAAAATGTACAGGAAAAGGTATTGGCAGGAAAAGCTAAGAATTAAGATTAAATTCGCCTAATATTATTAATATTTTCATTTCTTAGTGCTTGAAAATATTTCTAACATGAAATATAATAGGGCATATGAGGCAATTTATAAACAGGCCATAAGTGGAAATCCATATGGAATATCCAGGCGTGAAAACATTTGCTTATAAGCATTATTTTAAAGGAGGACGTTGTAAAATGGCTAAGGCTAAATTTGAAAGAACAAAACCGCATTGTAATATCGGTACAATAGGTCACGTTGACCACGGTAAAACAACTCTTACAGCAGCTATTACCAGAACTCTTCATGAGAGACTTGGTACAGGTGAAGCTGTAGCATTCGATAAGATTGACAAAGCTCCTGAGGAGAAGGCAAGAGGAATAACAATTTCCACTTCTCACGTTGAGTATGAGACAAACAACAGACACTATGCTCACGTTGACTGCCCAGGACACGCAGACTACGTTAAGAACATGATCACCGGTGCTGCTCAGATGGATGGTGCTATCCTTGTTGTTGCTGCTACTGACGGTGTTATGGCTCAGACTAAAGAGCATATTTTACTTTCCCGTCAGGTTGGTGTTCCTTACATCGTAGTATTCATGAACAAGTGTGACATGGTTGATGACCCTGAGTTATTAGAGTTAGTAGAAATGGAAATCAGAGATCTTTTAACTGAGTATGAGTTCCCTGGTGATGATACACCTATTATTCAGGGTTCAGCTCTTGGTGCTCTTGAAGATCCTAACAGCAAATGGGGAGATAAGATTCTTGAGTTATTCGAAGCTATTGACTCTTGGATTCCTGATCCTCAAAGAGAAAGTGACAAGCCTTTCCTTATGCCTGTTGAGGACGTATTCTCCATTACCGGTCGTGGTACAGTTGCTACAGGCCGTGTAGAGCGTGGTACTTTGAAAGTTTCTGAGGAAGTTGAAATCGTTGGTATTAGAGATGAGAATCGTAAAGTTGTTGTTACCGGTATCGAAATGTTCAGAAAGCTTCTTGATGAGGCTCAGGCTGGTGATAACATCGGTGCACTTCTTCGTGGTGTTCAGAGAACAGATATCGAAAGAGGTCAGGTTCTTTGCAAACCCGGCTCCATTACTTGCCATAAGAAATTTACAGCTCAGGTTTACGTATTAACAAAAGAAGAAGGTGGCCGTCATACTCCTTTCTTCAATAACTACAGACCTCAGTTCTACTTCAGAACAACTGACGTTACCGGTGTAATCAACCTTCCTGAAGGCACAGAAATGTGCATGCCTGGCGATAACGTTGAAATGACAATTGAGTTAATTCATCCTATCGCTATGGAACAAGGTTTAGGATTTGCTATCCGTGAAGGTGGCAGAACCGTAGGTTCCGGTAAAGTTGCTACTATTATTGAGTAATACTAACGAAGGTATAATATAAGTTTTATACTAGTTAATTAACTCCCAGAGTAAGATTACTTACTACTGGGAGTTTTTTTGATATAATTTAAAAACTTTTAAAGAATATCTTGTCAAATAAAGAAATATATTTTACATCTAAAAAGTTTATAAATATGTACGATATACATAATATATGATGGTAAGTTATTAAAGTTTTTAAAATAACCTTTGAAAAAAACGGAAAATAAGATATAATATCATAGAGACTAAACAGGGCTCGATTATTATGCAAATTTTACCGATAAAATCACAGTTTTAAAAGATTCTTCACTAAAATTAGATAATAATCTTAGACCATGTTTAAGACCACTTAGAATGGAAGAAAATAAGAAAAGAATTAAAGATAAAACAAATTATAAATATTTAAAATAAAGAATATAAGATACGAAGAAAAAATTAAACTATATAGACCCGTATTTATTCGGGATAGGAAAGGAGTAACTATATGTTGGGCACCGATATCGGAATTGATTTGGGTACAGCAAGTGTATTAGTTTATATAAAGGGAAAGGGTGTAGTACTTAAGGAGCCATCTGTAGTGGCTTTTGATAGAGATACCAATAAGATTAAAGCAATTGGTGAAGAAGCCAGATTGATGTTAGGAAGGACTCCCGGTAATATTGTTGCTGTAAGACCTTTAAGGCAGGGAGTAATATCAGATTATACTGTAACAGAAAAAATGCTTAAATATTTTATACAAAAAGCAGTTGGAAGACAGAGGTTTAGAAAACCTAGAATCAGTGTATGTGTTCCAAGCGGGGTAACAGAGGTTGAAAAGAAAGCAGTAGAGGATGCCACTTATCAGGCTGGAGCCAGAGAGGTAGCTATTATTGAAGAGCCTATAGCAGCGGCAATAGGAGCAGGTATTGATATTTCAAGACCCTGCGGTAACATGATTGTGGATGTAGGTGGAGGAACCACTGATATAGCTGTTATATCCCTAGGTGGTACGGTAGTTAGTACATCAGTAAAAATTGCCGGGGATGATTTTGACGACGCAATTGTAAGATATATGAGAAAGAAACATAATCTTTTAATCGGTGAAAGAACAGCTGAAGATATTAAGATAAAGATCGGTTCAGCATATCGCAGACCCGAAACCATATCAATGGAAGTAAGAGGCAGAAACTTAGTTACCGGACTTCCAAAAACCATAACCGTATCTTCGGAAGAAACCGAGGAGGCTTTAAGAGAGACTACATCACAGATTGTAGAGGCTGTTCATGGGGTTCTTGAAAAGACTCCCCCGGAACTGGCTGCTGATATAGCAGATAGGGGTATTGTATTAACCGGAGGTGGTTGCTTATTATACGGAATCGAACAGCTTATCGAAGAAAAAACAGGCATTACCACTATAACTTCTGAAGACCCTATGACAGCGGTAGCCGTAGGTACCGGTAAATTCGTCGAGTTTTTAAGTGGAAGACGGGATTAATCAAAGGAGCTGATACTATGGTAAGAGGACTTTACACAGCCTACACCGGAATGGCAAATGAGCAAAAAAGACTAGATATTATTGCCAATAACTTGGCAAATGCCGCAACCGTGGGATATAAGGAAGAAAATGTAACAAATCAGGCCTTTGATGATGTACTTGTATCAAAGGTAAGGGATAGTTCAGAAGCCTATAATGACAGACCTATAGGAAGAATGAGTCTAGGAGTTAAATTAGGTGAAGCATATACTAATTATAGCCAAGGATCCCTAAGACAAACCGGACAAACCTATGATTTGGCATTAGAAGGAAAAGGTTTTTTTGCATTGTCTGTTATGGATAAGGACCAAAATGCCGATATAAAATATACACGAAACGGTAGTTTTACCTTGAATAGAGATGGGTATATTGTGGATTCAGAGGGAAATCGTCTCATGGGAGAAAGCGGAGAGATAATGATTCCTACCGATGGGGCAGATGTGGTTATTGATGAAAGTGGAGCAATATACGTAGACGGAAATTATATGGATACTATCCTGGTAACTGATTTTGAGGATTATAACTATCTCATTAAAACAAATGATACAATGTTTGAACTTGTAGAGGGTGCTACAATAATTCCGTCCACAGCTAATATTAGACAGGGATTTACCGAGCAATCTAATGTAAATGTAGTATCAGAGATGGTAGAGATGATAGCTATTACCAGAGCTTATGAGGCAAACCAAAAGGTTATTCAATCTATAGACCAAACCCTTGATTTGGCTGCCAATTCTGTAGGTAAAATTTAGCCGCTAAATGTATTTAATATCTACTATAATAGGAGGAAAATGATATGATGAGGTCCTTATGGACAGCAGCGTCCGGTATGACGGCACAACAGACAAATGTAGATACTATATCCAATAATTTGGCCAATATTAATACTATAGGTTATAAAAAGGAAACTGCAGAATTTAAATCTTTACTATATCAGACAATACAGGAGAACTCCTATGATAATAACGGGGATCCTAAGCCTGCAGGTATACAGGTGGGCTTGGGGGTAAGAACATCTGCAATAAGCTCACATTACACACAGGGAACCCTGCAAGAAACCGGTAATAATTTTGATCTTGCCATAGACGGAAAAGGTTTCTTTATGGTAAGAACCTCTGATGGCACTTTTGCCTATACCAGAAACGGATCTTTTGGCTTGGCTAATGGGGTTGGTGGCTTAACTTTAGCGGATTCTAACGGTAATCCACTTCTTGATACTGAGGGTGAGCCTATTGTTATAGATGATAGTTATAAGGCCGATAACATTACAATCAGTGAAAATGGCGAACTTATTTATAATGATAAAGAAAATAATAATATAACATCTATGGGTATACAAATTGCTATTGTTCAATTTAATAATCCCGGGGGGCTTGAGAAATTATCCGGTAGTTTATTAAAAGAGACGGAAAGTTCAGGGGAACCTAGGTTAGAATCTGAGGATGAAAACTTAAAGAAAAGTAAGTTGAGACAAGGATACCTTGAAGGTTCCAATGTTCAGGCTGTAGATGAAATGGTAAATCTTATTGTTGCACAAAGGGCATATGAAATGAATTCTAAGATTATAACTTCGGTTGACCAAATGCTTGCTCAAGCAAATAATATGAGATAAAGCATTGGTAGAAGGGAGAAGCTATAATGGGTTTTTCAATCCAGTCAAATTCACAATATTTTCTAAATCACAGCTTATCAACTGATAATGCTAGTGTAAAGAAACTTGAGGAAACATTAAAAAATAAACCAAGCACAGATGAAGAGCTGATGGAGGTATGTAAAAGTTTTGAGGCATATTTTCTAGAGCAGGTCATGAAGGGAATGGAAAAGACCATACCCTATGAGGGTAAGAAAAACCCCTATATGGAACAATTCGGGGACATACTCTATCAGGAATATGCAAAAAGTGCCACAGAAAACCAAGAGCTTGGATTGGCGCAAATCTTATATGAGTCCATGAAAAGAAATGGTTAGAGTATATACATAAGTCGCCAGGAAATATAAAGACTCTTGCAATGTCATTTTAAACTGATAGCCTCATAGGGTTATAGTTTGGAATGACATTTTATTTTATTATTTCAATACGAGGATTATAAGGATAGGAGGTGAATACTTATGTCTGAAATAGTAGAGGGATTTGTAGAAAAGATAGTTTTTCGTAATGAGGATAACGGATACACCATTTTAAGTCTTATGTATGATGAAACTGAGATTACCTGTGTAGGTTATCTTACTATGATAGACGAAGGTGAATATATTCAAGGAAGCGGCAGTTACATACATCACCCTGTGTATGGTGAACAGTTTTTAATGGAAAGCTGTGAGATTAAGGAACCGGAAGATGCCTATTCCATGGAGCTATACCTTGGTTCCGGAGCTATTAAGGGAATTGGTAAAACCTTAGCTGCCAGAATAGTTAAAAAGTTTGGTGACAGTACATTTAGGATAATTGTGGAGGATCCGGAAAGGTTGGCAGAAGTTAAGGGCATAAGCCGGCGAATGGCCATGGAAATATATCGTCAATTTGAAGATAAAAGGGATATGAGATCTGCCATGATGTTTCTGCAAAAGTATAATATTACAGGAAATCTGGCGGCAAAGATATTTCAAGAGTATGGGCAGAGGATGTATGATATCATAAGGGAAAATCCTTACCGTTTGGCAGAAGATATTAGCGGAATAGGTTTTAAAACCGCAGATGATATAGCAAGAAAAGTTGGAATTGAACCTTCCTCCGATTATAGAATTAAGGCAGCTATTCTTTATCTGCTAATTCAAGCTAACGGGGAGGGGCATGTATATTTACCGGAAAATGAATTAATTGAACGGGCTAAAAACCTTCTGATGGTAGATGAAGAAGCTATCCGCCGCCAGATATCCGCTTTAAATATAAAAAAGAAAATTGTGGTAACAGATAATAATGAGGAAAGTATAATATATGCCTCAGTATTTTATTATATGGAGCTTAATGTTGCCAGAATGCTTCATGATCTAAATATAAAATATGATTATAATCTGGAAATTTTAAAAGCCAGACTAAACCATATTGAAAATGAGACAGGAACCACCCTTGATGAACAGCAAAAGATGGCGGTTAAAGAGGCAGTATGTAATGGTTTATTAATAATAACCGGAGGACCGGGAACAGGAAAAACCACAACAATTAATGGGATTATAAAGGTATTTGAAGCTGAGGGACTAGATATTTTGCTTGCTGCTCCTACGGGAAGGGCGGCAAAAAGAATGAGTGATACCACAGGATATGAGGCAAAGACCATCCATAGAATGTTGGAACTTAGTAAATTAACTCAAGGAGATCAAAGTAGTTTTACATTTGAACGTAATGAAAGCAATCCTTTAGAAACAGATGTGTTAATTATAGATGAAATGTCCATGGTGGATTTAAGCTTAATGCATGCTCTTTTAAAGGCAGTATCAGTGGGAACCAGATTGATTTTGGTAGGAGATGTGAACCAACTTCCCAGCGTTGGGCCTGGAAATGTCCTTAAAGATATAATTAATTCCCATTGTTTTAATGTAGTGATGCTTACTAAAATATTTCGCCAGGCGGCAGACAGTGATATTATTGTAAATGCCCATAAGATTAATGCAGGGGAGCAGATATGTCTTGATAACAAGAGTAAAGATTTCTTTTTATTAAAAAGGGATAACTCCGATGTAATAACAGCAGTAATGATTAATTTAATTAAGAACAAACTACCTAAATATGTTCAGGCTACCTCCTTTGATATTCAAGTTCTAACTCCCATGAGAAAGGGAGAGCTGGGTGTAGAAAAGCTCAATAAAGCACTTCAGGCAGCCCTTAATCCCCCATCCCATGATAAAAAAGAAAAGGAATATCATAATGGTATTTTTCGTGAAGGGGATAAGGTTATGCAAGTTAAGAATAACTATCAGCTGGGTTGGGAAATTAAGAGTAGCTATGGCCTATCAATTCAAACCGGTACCGGTGTCTTTAACGGTGATGCCGGTATTATTAAGGAGATTAACTTATTTTCTGAGCAATTAACTGTGGAATTTGATGATAACAGGCTTGTAAACTATAGTTTTAGTCAGCTGGATGAATTAGAACTGGCATATGCTGTTACTATTCATAAATCTCAAGGAAGTGAATACCCTGCTGTTGTGCTACCTATCTTGGACGGACCCAGACTTTTGTTTAATAGAAATCTATTATATACGGCAGTAACCAGGGCCAAAAGTTGTGTTGTAATTGTGGGCAGTGATAAGATGGTAAAATTCATGATTGATAATAAAAATGAACAGAGTCGTTATTCGAGATTATGTGATCAAATTAAAGAAATACTTTATTAAATATATAGTATCCTAAATATATACTGAAATTATATTAGTGCAATATTATGGTGAATAAGTTATAATAAGTTAAAAGACAGCTTATTAAGAAACGGAGGTTATTATATTGTCAACAACATCATTGGTTATTATGGCAGCAGGTATGGGAAGCAGATTTGGAGGAATAAAGCAGTTAGAGCCCGTTGGTCCTAACGGTGAAATAATAATGGATTACTCTATCTATGATGCAATGGCTGCAGGATTTAATAAAGTGGTTTTTATTATTCGTAAGGATTTGGAGAAAGATTTTAAGGAAGTTATAGGAGATCGTATAGCAAAACATATTAAAGTGGAATATGTATTCCAAGAGCTTGACCAGCTGCCACCGGGATATAAGGTACAAGAGGGACGGACCAAGCCATGGGGTACCGGACAGGCAGTATTGTGTTGTAAAGGCGTAGTTAATGAACCTTTTGTGGTAATTAATGCAGATGATTACTATGGGAAGGAAGCTTTCCGTAAAATATATGATTTCTTAAATTCAGAGACAAAACCGAATATATATTGCATGGCCGGATTTATTCTCGGTAATACCTTAAGTGATAATGGGACTGTTACCAGAGGGGTATGTAAAGCAGACAATGACGGGTGGTTGGTTGATATTATAGAAACACAGGGCATAGAAAAAGACGGTAACCGGGCAAAGGCTAAGGATAATGAGGGAAATGAAATTTTTATTGACTTAAATCAGATGGTGTCCATGAATATGTGGGGCTTTATGCCAAGCCTTTTTGAAGAATTAGAAAAAGGGTTCCAAGAATTTTTATCCGCCTTATCAGCTGATGATATAAAGAAAGAATACCTGCTTCCTGAGGTGGTAGGTAAATTAGTACAATCGGGTAAAGCAAAGGTTAAGGTTCTAGAAACTTCTGATCAGTGGTTTGGTGTAACCTATAAGGAAGATAAAGATTCTGTAATAGCTGCAATCAAAGATTTGATTAATAAAGGCCAATATCCGGTTAAGCTTTTTTCATAGGAGAATAAATTGCTGCAGGCCATATTAGACATGCTTTATCCCCCTCGGTGTCCGGTTTGTGAAGACATTGTCATTCCTAAAGACCGAAAAATATGCCTTCCCTGTGAAAAGAAACTACAGCTTATTTGTGAACCCCGTTGTAAAAAGTGCAGTAAACCTGTGGAAGATGACCAGGCAGAATATTGTGCTGATTGCAGACGTAAAGATTACCATTTTGAATATGGTTATGCTTTATGGCTTTATGATTCTACAATGAAAAGATCAATTTCTAATTTTAAATATGGTTATAAAAAAGAATATGCCAAATATTATATTCAAGAGATTGTAAAAAATTATGGTAAGACAATACTTAAGATGGATCCGGATATAATTGTACCGGTGCCCATACATAAGAGTAAGTACCGTGAAAGAGGGTATAACCAAGCTGAAATTCTAGCAAAAGGTATTGGTAAAGAACTTAAGATACCGGTATTATCTAATTTGATAATTAGGAATAAAAGGACCTTACCTCAAAAGCAATTAAGTGATAAGGAAAGGTTGAGGAATCTTCAGGAAGCCTTTGAGTTTAATAAAGACTTGGCTGACAAATATCCTAGAAGTTTGAGTAGACTACTTTTGGTAGACGATATTTATACCACGGGCAGTACAATTGAAGCCTGTACCAATGTGTTAAAAAATAATGGAATAAAGCAAGTTTATTTTATTACTTTATGCATAGGCAAAGGCTTCTAGAAGTATATATCTTATCTTTCGAAAGGAAGGTAACAGGAGGAATGAGAATGGATGTAAGGAATTGCAGAACATGCGGGAAATTATTTAATTATCTTAGTGGTCCCCCAATATGTCCAACCTGTGCAAATGCTCTTGATAAAAAATTTGAAATGGTTAAGGAATATATATATGATCATCCCCGGGTAGGTATAAAAGAAGTATCTGAAGAGTGCGAAGTTAGCGTAGCTCAAATAACCCAATGGATTCGTGAAGAGAGATTGACATTTGCAGAGGATTCAATGATTGGACTTGATTGTGAAGGATGTGGGGTTACCATTAGGACAGGGAGATTCTGCAAGGCATGTAAAGATAGGCTTGCAAAAGGATTTGAAAGTTTATATTCTCAAAAAAACAGCGATAAAAAGTCCGCAGATCCTAAGGATAGTGCAAGGATGCGCTATCTAGATCAAAAATAAAATAAAAAGAACCGGTATTATATTATTTATATAAAACCGGCTCTTTTTTATATAGTATTATGTGTTTTACTATGAATCTTTATTTAAAGAGATACCGTTTTCAGATATGGTAATTAATCTCTCCTTATATAATTTACCGATAGCTCTCTTAAATGAATTCTTACTGATATGAAAATTTTCCTTAATCAACTGAGAATCCGTTTTATCATGATAAGGCAGAAAGCCCCCGGCCTCTTTTAAACGTTCTAGTATCATTTGGGCATCGGAATCCATCTGAATATAAGATCTATCCCTTAGGCTTAAGGTAAGCTTTTTATCATCTCTAACTTCAATTACTCTAGCCTTAACAGTTTCACCGATATTTAGGGGTTTAAAGATCTCATTATTGGGAATTAATGCAGAATAAAGATTGTCCACTGCTACAAAGGCACCAAATGCCTCAAGTTTATCATAAATAATTCCTGAGACCATATCACCCACCTGATAATTTGAATCGGTGGATAGATAGTCGTAGACTTTCATAGTGGCACAAAGCCGTTTGCTTTTATCTACATAAAGGGATACTAATACCTTATCCCCTGTTTTAACCTTGCTTGTCTGTTCTTTAAAGGGGAGAAAAAGATCTTTACTTAGTCCCCAGTCTAAAAAGGCTCCGATAGCTGTTACTTCTTTTACTCTTAGAAGGGCAAGAGAACCGACAGTTATGGGAACCTTAGATGTGGTTGCAATATATCTATCTTCTGAATCTTTATAAATAAAAACATCAATCTGGTCTTTTAGCTTAACATTATCCGGTACTTCTTTTAAGGGAAGAAGTACCCTATGACTCATGTCTGAACCGGGCTTGCATAGATATACTCCAAAGTCTGTTTTTTTACAAACCTCAAGTGTTTGATACTTTCCTAATTCTAGCATTTCATTTTCCTTTCGACAAAAAGATGTAATATATATCTATTAGTTTAAATGACTGGTTTTTATTATTAGGCTCTGATATAATAAGCATACTAATGAAGGAGTATGAAAAGTATGCTTAATCAGGCCATAAATGAAGCCATATAAATTAAACATCAGGTACCATATTACTACTCCTGATATTATTAATATGGCTTATACCATAATATCAATATTTTGCCCTAAATATGGTGCAACTGATTGCTCCATCATTTTTATCATACTTTGGCCAAGTTCTTCTACGGTGTCTAAGTTTTTTGCAAGTACCGCTACACCTACATCCACACTGTCTATGGTGGGACTGGTCACTATAGGAAGGGATATATTCATAATAACTCCTTTTCATTAAATATTTATCAAATTATTTATAATAATAATGTTGAAATGTTTATTTATTGGTATTAAGTATATCATATTTTTATGAAAATATAAACGGTTTATTAATATTATTCAAGTTTAAGGAGGTTTTCTTATGAATTATGATGTTATAATTATCGGTTCCGGTCCGGCTGGTTTAGCAGCCGCCATTTATGCACAAAGAGCAGAGTTAAATTGTATAGTTATTGAAAAAAACCCATTAAGCGGTGGACAAATTATTAATACTTATGAAGTTGATAATTATCCCGGAACTCCAGGAATTAGTGGTTTTGATCTTAGTTCAAAATTTAGAGAGCATTGTGAGAAATTAAATACCACATTTATTACAGGAGAAGTTGTCAAATTTGAACTAGAAGATAATATAAAGGTGGTTACCTTAGAAAATGGCACACAGTACAGGTCAAAAACAGCTGTTATTGCAGCCGGCGGACTACCCCGTCATCTGGATGTGGAGGGAGAAGAAGAATTTTCGGGACTGGGAGTGTCATATTGTGCCACTTGTGACGGAGCATTTTTCAGGAATAAGACAGTTGCTGTAGTAGGAGGCGGAGATGTTGCGGTTGAAGATGCAATATTTCTGTCAAGAATATGTAAGAAAGTATATATTATTCATAGGAGAGATCAGTTTAGGGCTGCAAAAAGCAGTGTCAATAAACTGGAGGCCATAGATAATGTTACAATTTTGTGGGATAATGTTGTAGAAAGAATAAAGGGAACAGAAACTGTAGAGTCTATAGATGTAAAGAATGTAAAAACCAATGAGATATCCACCCTTGAGGTTTCCGGAGTCTTTATTGCCGTAGGATATATTCCAAGTTCCCAAGTTTATAAGGATATAGTTGCCCTTGATGATAGTGGATATATTATTGCCGGTGAAGATTGCCAAACCAATGTACCCGGAGTATTTGCAGCAGGAGATATCAGGACTAAAAATCTGCGTCAAATTATAACTGCAGCAGCGGACGGAGCTAATTCAATTACAGGGGTTGAAAAATATTTAAATGAAAATTAATAAGTTAATAATTATTTAAAATAGTACAAATGTCGTGTAAAATTTGATAAAGCCATAAAAAACGCCTTTTTTACCGTATTTTTCTACAATTATAGATTGACACCAAGTATCGGGTTTGTTATAATTGTTATCAGAAATGTAATAATTTTGTAACAATTCAACCGAAATTGATCCATATTGGATTAGACAAAAGCAGATTCTTGCTTACGATACTTGGGAGGAATACGGTATGAAAAAAAGTATGGCTTTGAAGTCTGCATTATTTGCAGCATCGGCCTTGGTGTTTTTTTCAACTACAAATGATAAAGCCTATGGAAATCAAACAACATCAGTTGAACAGGGTGTAGCAGGTATATCTAAGATTCTTAGTGATGTGTTTGCTAGCAGTGATGATAAGGTTAACGAAAAAATTGACAAAGTTTATAATACTGAGATTAAATCGCCTTTTGCTAATTTGGGTGTATCTAAAGCATCCAGTTATGTAAATATCAGAAGCAAGCCATCTACCGAAAGTAAAATTGTCGGTAAGCTGTATGAGGGATGTGCAGCTGATATTTTAGAGTGGCTCGAAGGAGACTGGGTAAAAATTGTTTCAGGTGATGTAGAAGGTTATATAGCTTCTAATTATCTTGCCTGCGGTAAGGAAGCAGAAAAATTAGCTGACAAATTTGCAGAGAAATATGCTACGGTTATTAGAACCCAAACATTACGGGTTCGTGAAGAACCAAACTTAGAATCTAGAACCTTAGAACTAATTCCCTTAGGTGAGCGTTTCCCTATTATAGAGGAACAGGGTGAATGGGTTAAAATACTTCTTAGTTCTGATGACCAAGGTAATGATTTTGAAGGATATGTACATAAAGACTATGTGGACATAGAAGTAATATTCCAAAAGGCTATCTCCATTGAGGAGGAGCAAAGAAGAATTAGAGAGCAGCAAGAGGCTGAAAGAGCTGAAGCTGAAAGGTTAGCAGAGGAAGAAGAAAGAAGACGTCAAGAAGAGGCTAGAAAGAAGGAAGAAGCAAGAAAGCAAGAAGAGGCTAGAAAACAGGCAGAAGCTAAAAAACAAGCGGAAGCTAAGAAAGCTGCGGAAAATAAAAAAGAAGAAACAAAAAAATCAGAAAGTTCAAGTTCTAGCAGTAAAAGCAGTAGTACCGGACAAGAGATAGCTTCTTATGCCCAGAAGTTTGTCGGTAACCCATATGTGTGGGGCGGTGTAAGTCTGACAAAGGGAGCAGATTGCTCAGGATTTGTATATACCATCTATAAACAGTTTGGTTATACCCTTGATAGGGTTTCTAGGGATCAAGCCAGATCAGCCGGACGTAAGATTAATGTTAGTGATCGTAAGCCTGGAGATTTAGTTTTCTATACCAATAATAAAGGTGTAGTTAACCATGTGGCTATATATATAGGTAATGATAAAATTGTACATGCAGCTAATAAAAGACAGGGAATAATTATATCAAAATATAATTATAGAAAAGTTTACTGCATGAGAAGAGTGATTGGTTAATATTTAGATATTTTAAGCTGTTTCAAATTATATTATTAATTTGAAACAGCTCTTTTTATTTTATAGTTGAATTTGCAATAAATAATTCAACTTTCATAAAGTTTTGAAAATTGATTAAATTAGAGAAATTCTTAAATGGCAAAAGATTATAAAATTTATTGAAAAGTTCTATTGACAAAGCAAGCTATGGTAATCTTGCACAAAAGACCGCGGAAAATTACATATATTGGATAATACTGTTTTTTCCAAATAAATTTATCAAAAAGTTATCAACATTTAAAAAGCTTTATTTTTATATAAAAAGAAGTTATACACGGATTTATCCACATTATCCACAGTTATCAACTACTATTGTCGCATGAAAAAACATGTCAAGTTCGAAAATCCGTTTTGTTACTTATGATAAATCGACCTTTTTGACAAAAAATTACCTGAAATAACTTGACTTTTTAATTGTCGGATAATATCTGAATATGCAATGAGTTGACTAAAATTTAACGAAAATAGTTGGAAAACATAGGATCCTGTTATTTACAAATAGTAAGTAGCCACAGAATTTTATAATGCTTGTCACATATTTTTTACTATGTTATAATTTAATTAGCATATTAGTTTGATGCTAATATAGTAAAGGAGTTGATTTTATGCGTTATATTATCAGTGGAAAGAATATTGACGTAACGGAAAGCTTAAAGACAGCGGTTTATGAAAAGATTGGCAAACTGGAACGTTATTTCACTCCTGATACAGAAATTCATGTGACCCTTAGTGTGGAAAAAGACAGACAAAAAATCGAAGTGACTATTCCGGTTAAAGGAAGTATTATAAGAGCCGAAGAGGTTAGTAATGATATGTATGTGTCAATTGATTTGGTTGAAGAAGTTATTGAACGTCAGTTAAGAAAGTATAAGAATAAATTAACCAATCATAAACATGCCTCATTTAATTTTAAGAAGGCTTTTATAGAAGATAATCATGAAGAAGATGAAGCTATAAAGATTGTTAAGACCAAGAGGTTTGCAATTAAGCCCATGGATGCAGAAGAAGCATGTATTCAGATGGAGTTGCTAGGACATAACTTCTATGTATTTAGAAATGCCAATACTAATGAAGTAAATGTTGTATACAAAAGAAAAGGTAACACTTATGGGCTAATTGAACCAGAGTTCTAATATAAATTATATATAATTGTTTTGTTTATAAATAAAAAGGACTGTCGCAATATTTATAAAAAGGTTTACCCTTTATAATTGCGACAGTCCTTTTGCATCCTGTGCTTGGCCTATAAAATTAAGTTGAATAAGTATTATGGTAATGTTACAATATTAGGTGAATAATTGCATAGAATATGCAAAATACAGGAGTGAGTATAAGATGGGATTGATACAAAAAATATTTGGCACTCATAGTGAAAGAGAAATTAAGCGAATATTGCCTTTAGTAGACAGAATAGAAGCTTTGGAGCCGGAATATGAAAAGCTTTCAGATGAAGCTCTTAGGGCAAAGACAGCTGAATTTAAAAATAGGCTTAAAAATGGTGAAACTCTTGATGATATATTGGTAGAAGCATATGCTACTGTACGAGAGGCCTCAAAAAGGACTATTGGGTTAAGGCATTTTAGAGTACAGTTAATAGGTGGTATGATACTACATCAAGGTCGTATTGCCGAAATGAGAACCGGTGAAGGAAAGACCTTGGTTGCTACTCTTCCGGCTTACTTAAATGCTTTAGAGGAGAAGGGTGTTCATATAGTTACTGTAAATGACTATCTGGCAAAGCGTGACGCTGAATGGATGGGGCAGGTTCATGAATTTTTAGGCTTAAAAGTCGGAGTAATCTTAAACAGTATGGAAAAAGACGAGCGTAGGGAAGCCTATGCCTGCGATATTACCTATGGTACCAACAATGAATTTGGCTTTGATTATCTTAGGGATAATATGGTTATTTATAAAGAACAGTTGGTACAAAGGGATCTTCATTATGCTATTATTGACGAAGTTGACTCTGTACTTATTGACGAAGCAAGAACACCTTTGATTATATCCGGAAGCAGCGGAAAATCCACTGAACTTTATCGGGTCTGTGATATTTTAGCAAGACAGCTTGAAAAAGGTAAGGCCAGTGGAGAACTTACAAAAATGGCTGCCATAATGAAAGAAGAAATAACAGAAGAAGGCGATTTTATCGTCAATGAGAAAGAAAAAAATGTACATTTAACAGAACAAGGTATAAAAAAGGTTGAGAAATTCTTTAATATTGAGAATTTGGCGGATCCTGAGAATCTTGAAATTCAACATAATATAATACTTGCCCTTCGTGCCCATAACTTAATGCATAGGGATAAAGACTATGTTGTTAAGGATAATGAAGTCTTAATTGTAGACGAGTTTACCGGACGTATTATGCCCGGAAGACGATATAGTGACGGACTTCACCAGGCTATTGAAGCTAAGGAGAATGTTAAGGTAAAAAGAGAAAGTAAGACCTTGGCAACTATCACTTTCCAGAACTTCTTTAATAAGTATCATAAAAAATGTGGTATGACCGGTACTGCACTTACAGAGGAACAAGAGTTTAGAGAAATCTATGGAATGGATGTTATTGAGATTCCTACCAATGTTCCGGTTATTCGTATAGACCATCAGGATGCGGTTTATAAGACAAAAAAAGAAAAACTTGAAGCCATTGTTAATGAAGTAGTGGCCTCCCATAAAAAAGGACAACCGGTACTGGTTGGTACTATTACAATCGATGCCTCTGAAGAAATCAGTGCCATGTTAAAGAAAAAGAATATACCTCATAATGTACTTAATGCTAAGTTCCATGAGATGGAAGCTGAGATAGTAGCCGAAGCCGGTAAATTAGGGGCAGTAACCATTGCAACCAATATGGCAGGCCGTGGTACTGACATTAAGCTGGGTGAAGGTGTCGCAGAGGTTGGTGGATTAAAAATTATCGGTACAGAGCGTCATGAGTCAAGACGTATTGACAACCAGCTTCGTGGACGTGCAGGAAGACAGGGAGATCCCGGTGAATCTAGATTTTATATTTCCCTTGAAGATGATCTTATGAGGCTGTTCGGTTCTGAAAGATTGATGTCCATTTTCAATTCTTTAGGAATACCGGAAGGTGAGCAGATTGAACATAAAATGTTGTCTAACGCCATAGAGAAGGCTCAAAAGAGAATTGAGAGTAATAACTTTGGAATCAGAAAGAATCTGTTAGAATACGATCAGGTAAATAATGAGCAGAGAGAGGTTATTTACGCAGAAAGAAGAAAAGTTTTAAACGGGGAAAGTATGCGTGATACCATATATAGGATGATAACCGATACGGTGGAAGGCTGTGTTAACACCTGTATAAGCGAGGATCAATCACCGGATGAATGGAATTTAGATGAATTAAACAGTCTATTACTTCCGATAATACCTATGGATCCAGTAGAGCTTACACCGGATATGAAGAGGATGAAGAAAAATGATCTGATTCAGCATTTAAAAGAGATAGCGGTTAAGCTTTATGAAGAAAAAGAAGCACAATTTCCTGAGCCTGAACATCTAAGAGAAGTTGAGCGGGTAATTTTACTTAAAGTAATTGACCGTAAATGGATGGATCATATTGATGATATGGATCAGCTTCGACAAGGAATTGGACTACAGGCTTATGGTAACCGTCAGCCTATTGTAGAATACAAATTCCAAGGATTTGAAATGTTTGAGGCAATGACGGCTGCTATAAGAGAGGAAACAGTTAAGGCTTTAATGCATGTAAAGGTTGAGCAAAAAGTTGAAAGAGAACAGGTAGCTAAGGTAACAGGAACTAACAGAGATGATACCTTGGCTAATGCACCAATAAGAAGGTCCGGTAAAAAAATACAACCCAATGATCCATGTCCCTGTAACAGTGGAAGGAAGTATAAGCACTGTTGTGGACGTAATGTATAAAAATAATAAAAAAACCATGTCGAATTTTTATACATTATACATTGTATTTTTATAAATAGTTATATATAATACTAGAAAGAGGTGATTAGGTGGTTGACTTAGATCAATATAAATATACCTTAGGAACCTATGAAAAACCGTTGGCTGAAGTGAGGGATTCACTTTGACCTTGAAGGGAAAACAAACCGTATAAAAGAAATTAACCAAATCATGGAGGAACCTGGGTTTTGGGATGATACAAAGAAAGCTCAGGATATCATGAGGGAGTTAAAAAGCCTAAAAAGTATTGTTGATGAATTTAAGAGGCTTCAATCAGAATATGATGATATTGCGACCCTAATTCAGATGGGATATGAGGAGAATGATGAGACCTTACTTCCTGAGATCGAAGAGGCTCTAAATCTTTTTGTAGAAGATTTAGAAGACCTTAAGCTAAAAACCCTCTTATCTGATGAATATGACAGCTACAATGCAATTCTTACTCTCCATGCAGGGGCAGGAGGAACAGAAAGCTGTGATTGGGCCAGTATGTTATGCAGAATGTACCAACGATGGGCTGATAAAAAAGGTTATACCACGGAGATTCTTGATTTTCTAGACGGAGAGGAAGCAGGACTTAAGTCGGTTACCTTGCAAATTAATGGTGAGAATGCCTATGGCTATCTAAAGTCTGAACGGGGTGTTCATCGTTTAGTCAGAATCTCACCATTTAATGCAGCCGGTAAACGACAGACATCATTTGTTTCCTGTGATGTTATGCCGGATATAGAGGAAGATACCGGAATTGAAATTGATGAAAAGGATTTAAGAATTGATACTTTTCATGCCAGTGGTGCCGGAGGACAGCATGTAAATAAAACTGCATCGGCAATCAGGATTACTCACCTACCCACAAATACCGTGGTACAGTGTCAGAATGAACGTTCTCAGCTGCAGAATAAGAACAAGGCAATGCAGATGCTTAAGGCCAAGTTATATATGATGAAAAAGCAGGAGAATCAAGAAAAGATTTCTGAAATTCGCGGAGAAGTGAAGGAAATAGGATGGGGCAACCAGATTCGTTCTTATGTTCTACAGCCTTATACTATGGTAAAGGACCACAGAACCAATGAAGAAGTCGGTAATGCACAAGGAGTTCTTGACGGAAATCTAGATCCCTTTATTAATGCATACTTAAAATGGAATGCACAAAATAATCTACAGTTCTAAAACAAATATTTTTTGGGAGAAGGAGGATTGTTTTAATGGAAACAAAGCTGGCGGTTTTTCTAGTAGATGGGGAAGAATATGGACTAGATATAGCAAATATAAACACAGTCGAAAAGGATTTTAATATTGAATATTTGCCAGATTCACCTAAAAATGTTAAAGGTAAGATTTATTTACGGGGCGATGAAATACCGGTTTACAGTCTTAGAAGTAAGTTTGGTATTCCTGAGAAGGAGCGGGATAAAGACACAAGATTATTGATAAGTAGTGTAAAGGGTATGCCTATTGCCTTGGAAGTAGATAAGGTGAATGGCATAATGGATATCGAAACAACCGATGTATTTGACCTTCCTCAGGTTATAAAAAATAATAACACCTCTTATATAAAATATATCGCAAAATCAGGAGGAAACCTCATTTTACTATTAGACAGTGATATGCTTCTTGATAATGAAGAGATTAACCTTTTAGAGGAGCTTGTTAATATCTAGATTAAATATGAGGAACCTCTGATGAACTTGCTAATTTGGAGGTTATTATGAAAAAGAAAATAATTAGTATATTGTCAATAACCATGTGTTCTGTGTTGTTACTTTTCGGATGTGGTTCTAAGAAAAAAGACACCATAATTGTAGGTACCGAAGCAGGTTTTGCACCTTATGAGTACATGAAAGGTAATGAAATAGTCGGAGTAGATATTGATATTGCTAAGGCTATTGCTGATTACTTAGGAAAAGAACTTGTTATTAAGAATATGGAGTTTGATAGTGCTCTTATGGCTGTACAAAATGGTACTGTGGATTTTGTAGCTGCAGGGGTTTCAATTACTCCGGAGCGAGCAGAAGAAATGGACTTTTCAATTGGCTATGTAGAAGCTGCAGATGAAGTAGTAGTAGTTAATAAAGAAAATCCCACAGTTGAAAGTATTGAGGATTTAGACGGTAAAATCATCGGAGTACAACAGGGAAATGTAGCTGACTTTTGGGTTGAAGAGAATGTAGATGCTAAGGAGATTAAACGTTATAGTAAGTTCGGACAAGCAGCTGAAGATTTAAAGAATGGCAAGATTGACTGTATAGTAATGGATTATTATCCTGCAAAAGAGATGGTAGTTGCAAATCCTGAACTAACTGTACTTGACGGAGTATTATTTAAAGATATGTACGCAATTGCTGTGAAGAAGGGTAATAAGGAATTATTAGAGACTATTAATACAGTAATTGAGCAATTGAAGGCTGAGGGAAAGATAGAGGAATTTTTGGCCAATCATACAAGTGAATAGATAAATTTGCTTAAAGATTGTAGTTAAGGGCTGTATTTTAAGTGCAGCCCTATCTTAATGTATGTGAAGAAAAATTTAAAGAAAGGTGGGAAAAATTTGTATTTATCAGCTACCTGGTTTAAGGAAATTTATTCATCCTTTTACAAAGCACTAATTCCGGAACAAAGATATCTAGCATATCTGGATGGTTTAAAAGTCACATTATTAATCTCATTTTTTGCAATTATATTAGGAATATTAATAGGAGTACTGGTGGCAGTTTTAAATGTAACTTCAATAAACTATAAGATGAAGTGGCTTTCTTCCCTATGTAATATTTATATAAATGTCATCCGTGGTACACCTGTTATGGTGCAGCTTTTAATTATATATAATCTAATCTTTACCTCTAGGGATTCCAATGAAATATTAATAGGAGCAGTCTGTTTCGGCATTAATTCCGGTGCCTATGTATCAGAAATAATAAGAGCAGGAATTGATTCCATTGATAAGGGACAGATGGAGGCAGGTCGTTCACTGGGAATGAGTTATGTTCAAACTATGGTTATGATAATTCTACCTCAGGCAGTGAGAAATATCCTTCCTGCTTTGGGTAATGAATTTATAATATTAATAAAAGAAACATCGGTTGCCAGTGTTATAGCTATAACTGACCTTACGCAGGCAGCTCAGTATATTGGGTCTAGGACCTGGGATATACTTCCGCCGTTAATAATAGTAGCCCTATTTTATCTGGTTATTGTAATGGGATTGTCCAAACTTTTATCCATATTTGAAAGGAGGTTGGCTAAAGGTGATCGTAACTAAGAATCTTAAGAAAGCTTTTGGAAATCATATGGTTTTAAAGGGGATCGATGAGACAATTCATAAAGGAGAAAAGGTAGTTATAATAGGCCCTTCCGGTTCCGGTAAATCCACTTTTCTTCGTTGTTTGAATCTGCTAGAAGAGCCAACCGAAGGTGAAGTTTGGTTTGAAGGTAAAAAAATAAATGATAAAAATATAAATATAAATCAAATAAGACAAAAAATGGGTATGGTATTTCAGCAATTTAATTTATTTCCTCATTTGACTGTATTAGAAAATATAACTTTGGCCCCTGTAAAGCTTGGTATTATGTCAAAAGATGAAGCAAAAGATAAGGCCATAGAACTGTTAAAAAAAATAGGACTTACCCAAAAAGCTGACTCTTATCCAAACCAACTGTCCGGAGGACAAAAGCAGCGTATTGCAATTATCCGTGCCTTAGCCATGAATCCCAGTGTTATGTTATTTGACGAACCTACCTCGGCACTGGATCCTGAAATGGTTGGTGAAGTCCTGGATTTGATGGTTAGTTTAGCAGAAGAGGGTATGACTATGGTGGTGGTAACCCATGAAATGAGTTTTGCAAAAAAGGTGGCCACTAGGGTCTTGTTTATGGATGAAGGTGAAATTGTAGAACAAAATAGTCCTGATGAATTATTTGCTAATCCCAAACATCCAAGGCTTAAGGAATTTCTTTCAAAAGTTTTATAAAATAATATTCATAGTTATCATGTGATAATAGGCTGGTAAAAAGTATGCATTGCTTACTGCCAGCTTTTTTAATAAAGATTATTCTCATAAATATACAATATTTATGCATATAAAATGAATTAATCAAGCATAAGTCACAAAGTTTCAATTTTCGGTTAAAACAGTGAGAATATAGTATTGCATTATGTATAAATATATGATAAGATTTCTTTCTATGAAAGACAATTGTATCTGGCTTGCATACAAAAGCCCTAGTAATAGATTTAAAACAATCTCCTGGAGGTAAGATGATTTGAGTGAAGATCAATATTTTATTGTGAAAAAGAAGGCACTGCCTGAGGTGCTTTTAAAAGTTGTAAAAGCAAAGAGGCTTCTTGATTCTGAAAGGGTTATGACGGTACAGGAAGCGACAGATGCTGTACAAATTAGCAGAAGCTCCTTCTATAAATACCGGGATGATATTATGCCTTTTTATGAACATTCGAGGGGAAAGACCATAACATTTATTCTTCAAATGGATGATACCCCGGGACTTTTATCCAAGGTACTTAGTAATGTGGCAAAATTTCATGCCAATATTCTTACTATACATCAGACAATTCCCGTAAATAAAATTGCAATGCTGACCTTAAGCATTGAGATACTGCCGCAAACAGAAAGTATTTCTGTTATGTTGCAATCTATTGAAGAAATGGAAGGCATTCATTATGTAAAAATATTAGCCAGAGAATAATATAAATTAATTAAAATATTTTATGAAAATAGAGGAAGAAATGGAGGAATATCATGATTAACATAGCAGTCCTAGGATATGGCACAATCGGTTCGGGGGTTGTGGAAGTCTTAAGGATTAACGGCGACAGCATTTTTAAAAGAGCCGGAGATGAAATTAATGTTAAATATGTGTTAGATCTTAAGGAATTTCCCGGTGATCCTATAATGGATATACTGGTTCATGATGCAGATATAATCCTAGATGATCCTGAGGTAAAGATTGTTGTTGAGGTAATGGGAGGAGTTGAGCCGGCTTACTCCTTTGTTAAAAAAGCCCTACTAAACGGTAAGAGTGTGGTTACATCTAATAAAGAACTGGTTGCAAAGCATGGAGCAGAACTTTTAGATCTTGCTAAAGAAAAAAATCTTAACTTCCTTTTTGAGGCCAGTGTAGGCGGGGGAATTCCTATTATCCGTCCTTTAAATCAATCCCTGACTGCCGATGAAATTGTTGAGATCACAGGAATTTTAAATGGAACTACTAATTATATATTAAGTAAAATGAGTGAAGAGGATATTGATTTTGAAACTGCATTAAAAAATGCACAAGCCTTAGGATATGCAGAAAGAGATCCTTCTGCCGATGTTGACGGTCATGATGCCTGTAGGAAGATAGCAATCCTTTCCTCCTTGGCCTATGGTATGCAGGTGGACTTTGAGGATATTTATACCGAAGGGATTTCCCATATTACAGATATAGATATTCAGTATGCAAAGGCTCTAAAAGCAAGGATAAAACTGTTTGCCTCAAGCATCAGGGATGAGGATGAAAGTGTATATGCCATGGTAGCTCCCGTAATGATTAGGGCAGATCATCCTCTATATAGTGTCAACGATGTATTTAATGGCATATATGTTAAAGGAAATGTTATAGGAGATGTAATGTTTTATGGAAGCGGTGCAGGAAAACTTCCAACCGCCAGTGCTGTTGTTGCTGACGTGGTAGATGCAGCCAAGCATCTTAATAAGAACATTTGGACAATCTGGAGTAGTAAGAAATTAGAGCTCATTAGTACCGATCGTGTAAAACATAGATTTTTAGTACGTGTTTCAAAGGAAAATAACACTCTTAAAGATATGGAAGCATTATTTGGGGAGATTGAGAAGGTTCCTGAGGTGGTCACAGATGAATTGGCATTTATTACACCCCTAATAAGCGAAAAAGATATGAAGGAAAAGAAAGAGCAGATAAGTGGAATAGTGGGAAGTGTTAGGGTAAGATTTTAGTATTTTGAAGGGACTGGAGCTTATGAAATATATCATAGTATTAGGGGACGGAATGGCAGATGAACCTATACCAAGTATTCAGGGAAAAACTCCCCTGATGGTAGCTGATACCCCTTGTATAGATTTATTGGCGAAAAAATCTGAATTAGGGATAGTTCATACGATTCCTGAAGGAATGAAACCGGGCAGCGATACAGCTAATCTATCGGTACTTGGATATAATCCTGAAAAATATTATTCAGGAAGATCTCCCTTGGAGGCTTTAAGTATCGGGGTAGATATGAAGGATACTGATATTGCTTTAAGATGCAATCTGGTAACCTTATCTTTGGAGGAAGACTTTGAGGAAAAAACCATTATAGACCATAGTGCCGGGGAAATTTCTACTGAGGAAGCAAAGCTTTTGATTGAGGCCCTTAAGAAGGAACTTGAGGATGATATTTATAAATTCTATTTGGGAACCAGCTATAGGCATTTGACTATTTGGGAACATGGAAAAGTAATTGACCTTGCCCAGCCCCATGATATTTTAGGTAAAATTATCGGTGATTACCTTCCCAAAGAGCCGGCCCTAAAAAATATGATGAAGAGAAGTTATGATATTTTAAACAATCATCCGGTAAATATAGAACGTAAGAAAAAAGGGCAAAATGTGGCTAATTCCATATGGTTTTGGGGAGCGGGAACAAGACCTGCCCTTACATCCTTTGAGGAGAAGTATGGTAAAAGAGGGGCAATGATATCGGCAGTAGATTTACTTAAAGGAATTGCTGTCGGTACCAAAATGAAGGTAGTAGAGGTAGAAGGTGCCAACGGTACCCTTCATACAAATTATGAAGGGAAGGCTAGGGCAGCCCTAGATGTCTTGTTAAAAGAAAATTATGACTTTGTGTATATTCATGTGGAAGCACCGGATGAGATGGGGCATCAGGGAAATACCCAGAATAAAATTAAGGCCATAGAATATCTGGATTATAAGGTAATAAAGACGGTTACGGTAGGGATGGAAGAAGCCGGGGTAGATTATCGAATGCTTATTATGCCAGATCATCCCACACCCATTAAAATAAGAACCCATACTGATGATCCGGTCCCATATCTACTATATGACAGCCGAGTTACTAAGAACAATCCATATTCTTATAATGAATTTGATGCAAAAAATAGTGGAAACCTTATATTAAAAGGCTATACTATAATAGATAGGTTGTTTAAAAATCCAGAATAGGTACGAAAACTAAATATTAGGAGGCAGTATGTTAATAGTTAAGAAATTTGGCGGAACATCAGTCGCCGACAAGGAAAGAATTTTCAATGTTGCCAGACGTATCGAAGAAGATTATAAGAAGGGCAATGAAATCGTAGTAGTATTATCAGCAATGGGAAAACAAACCGATATCTTAATTCAGATGGCAAAAGACATTAATCCCAATGCTTCCAAAAGAGAAATGGATATGCTGCTAACAACAGGGGAACAGGTATCCGTTGCACTTATGGCCATGGCCTTAGATGCCTTAGGTATCCCGGCAGTTTCATTAAATGCTTTTCAGGTTGCTATGCATACCACATCCGTATATAGTAATGCAAGAATAAAAAGAATAGATACGGACAGGATACGAAATGAATTGCAAAATAGAAGAGTTGTATTAGTTACAGGTTTTCAAGGAGTAAATAAATTTGATGATTATACTACTCTTGGAAGAGGAGGGTCTGATACCACTGCAGTGGCACTGGCAGCAGCTCTTCATGCAGATAAATGTGAGATTTATACTGATGTTGATGGGGTATATACAGCAGATCCCAGAATGGTAAAAACAGCAAGAAAACTCAATGAAATTACATACGATGAAATGCTTGAATTAGCATCCTTAGGGGCGGGGGTACTCCATAACCGTTCTGTAGAAATGGCTAAAAAATATGGTGTACAACTGGTGGTTCGTTCCAGCATTAATAAAACAGAAGGTACTGTTGTCAAGGAGGTAGTAAATATGGAGAAAATGCTTGTAAGTGGTGTAGCTGCCGATAAAAATACAGCCCGTATAGCGGTTGTAGGTTTAGAAGATCAGCCTGGGGTTGCCTTTAAATTATTTAATCATTTGGCAAGACATAATATAAATGTTGATATTATTTTACAATCCGTAGGCCGAGACGGAACCAAGGATATCAGCTTTACAGTAAAAGAAGATGACCTTGATGAGGCGGTAGCTACCATAGAAAGACATCGTCAAGGTAGCCTAAAGTGTCAGAAGGTGGATGTTGAAAAAGGGGTTGCTAAGGTCTCCATAGTGGGAGCAGGTATGATGTCAAATACCGGTGTAGCTGCAAAAATGTTTGAGGCTTTATATGATGTAGGTGTCAATATCAAGATGATTTCTACCTCTGAGATAAGAGTTACCGTATTAATTGATGAAGCCCATGTAGAAAAGGCTATGAATGCAGTTCATGAGAAATTTTTATTGTCACAGATGTAAATGATAAAATTTAATAGACAGCAAATAATGCCACAATCATTTAAAGCAAAAGCTTAAAGGATTGTGGCATTTTCTTAATGGTCATAAAAACTTGTTCATTGATTTTCATTACTTCATTTGGTATGATAAGGTTATTATAAT
Source organism: Herbinix luporum (assembly GCF_900070325.1). GTDB lineage: Bacteria > Bacillota > Clostridia > Lachnospirales > Lachnospiraceae > Mobilitalea > Mobilitalea luporum. The sequence goes on along the minus strand of NZ_LN879430.1, from coordinate 2,340,929 downwards.
GCATAAGTAAAAATATGGTTTTTAATGAAGTTATTCTAGATTTTATTTTAAGGAGTATGAAATGGATATTTTAAAACAACTTAAAGAAGAGCTGAATATACGTCTTTGGCAGGTGGAAGCTGCGGTTAAGTTGATTGATGAAGGTAACACCATACCTTTTATTGCAAGATACCGTAAAGAGGCGACGGGATCCTTAGATGATGAGCAGTTAAGAACCCTATATGAGAGGCTGCAATATCTAAGGAACTTGGAAGATAAGAAAAATCAAGTTTTAAATAGTATTGAAGAACAGGGGAAATTAACGGAGGATTTAAAAAATCAGATTCTAGCTGCAACTACCTTAGTTGTAGTGGAGGATTTATATCGCCCCTATAGACCAAAACGTAGGACCAGGGCCACTATTGCCAAGGAAAAAGGACTAGAAGGCCTGGCAGAAATTATCAAAGCCCAAGAGACTGATAGGCCTGTAGCAGAACTTGCAGAAGCATATCTATCCGAAGAAAAGGAAGTTAATACTGTAGAAGAGGCTATCAGCGGCGCCATGGACATATTAGCAGAGGAAGTATCAGACCAAGCAGAGTATAGAAGTTATATTCGTGAAGCCACTATTAAGGAAGGTAAATTAGTATCTGTGGCAAAAGATGAGACCGTAGAATCGGTATATGAGATGTATTATAATTTTGAGGAAGAGATAAGTAAGCTGGCAGGCCATAGAGTTCTTGCCATTAACCGAGGTGAAAAGGAAAAAATCCTTACAGTAAAGATTGTGGCACCGGAAGAAAGGATTCTTCGTTATCTTGAAAAGAAATATATAGTAAAGGACAACCCCCATACCAATGATATACTTAAAACTATGCTGGAAGACAGTTATAAAAGATTAATTGCCCCGGCTATTGAAAGGGAAATAAGAAATAATTTGACAGAAGAAGCTGAGGACGGTGCAATTAAAGTATTTGGCAAAAACCTGGTTCAATTACTTATGCAGCCCCCCGTAGTAGGCCAAGTAGTTCTTGGATGGGATCCGGCATATCGTACCGGTTGTAAGTTGGCTGTGGTTGATAGTACAGGTAAAGTTCTTGATACTGTGGTTATATATCCCACCCCGCCACAAAACAAGGTTGAAGAAGCCAAGAAGGTTCTTAAGAATTTAATTGAAAAATATAATATTACTTTAATTGCCTTGGGAAACGGTACCGCCTCAAGAGAATCAGAACAGGTTATCGTGGAACTTTTAAAAGAAATAAAACGGCCCATCAGTTATGTTATCGTCAATGAGGCCGGTGCATCAGTATATTCTGCAAGTAAGCTGGCAAGTGAGGAGTTCCCTGAATTTGATGTGGGACAAAGAAGTGCCGCTTCCATTGCAAGAAGGATACAAGATCCCTTAGCTGAGCTTGTTAAGATTGATCCTAAGTCCATAGGGGTAGGACAGTATCAGCATGATATGAATCAAAAGAAACTTGGTGAAGCCTTAAACGGTGTAGTTGAGGATTGTGTAAATAAAGTAGGAGTAGATTTAAATACGGCGTCAGTCTCCCTACTTGAATATGTTTCGGGAATCAGTAAAACAGTTGCAAAAAATATTGTGGCATACAGGGAGGCCAACGGTCGTTTTTATAACCGAAATGAGCTGCTAAAGGTAGCAAAATTAGGACCCAAAGCCTTTGAACAATGTGCGGGATTTTTAAGAATTTACGATGGTGACAATCCCCTAGATGCCACCGCCGTTCACCCAGAATCCTATGAGGCTGCCAAAGTATTATTATTTAAGTTAGGCTTAAGCTTAGAGGATATTAAAGAAATTCAAAAAAAGGCAGCAGAATCAAAAGGTCTTAAAGACCAGCCTAAAAAGAATAAAGCAGTTAAGCAAAAGTCAGGTAAAAAGAAAGGGGGATTTGTAGTAAAATCCCAAGATACAGCTTTAGCCAAGGCCTTGGCAGCGGCGGTTACTGATTCTTTTGCTACTGTAAATTACAATAGCCAAGAAGAGCCTTATCAAGATAAGAGTGATATAGATGATTATTCAGGTTCAGTATTAAGCAGGAAGATTAAGGATAAAAAGAAGCTGTCAGAAGAGCTGGGTATTGGAGAAATTACCCTTACTGATATTATAAAGGAATTAGAAAAACCCGGCAGAGACCCCAGAGATGAGATGCCAAAGCCAATTCTTAGAACCGATGTACTGGAAATAACTGATTTACAAGAAGGTATGATATTAAAAGGCACTGTTCGAAATGTAATTGATTTTGGAGCATTTGTAGATATCGGTGTCCACCAAGATGGCCTGGTTCATATCTCTCAATTAACAAATAAAAGGTTTGTAAAGCATCCCTTGGATGTGGTTAGTGTAGGGGATATAGTGGAGGTTAAAGTTCTGGCTGTAGATGTGGCAAAAAACAGAATTCAACTGACCATGATTATATAGCTCTTACTTAATGTTAATGGTAGCAGTTAATAAGGTTATAACTATAAAAAGAGGGATTAGAAGATGAAAGTAATTAGTTACCTTATACTGGTATTAGGGGTTTTTTGCTTAATCTATTATGGAGTAATTATAAGTTATGCCGGAATCGGTTCATCCTTTTCATGGTTTTGGCTGGCAGCAGGAATCTTTTCCATAGTTCTATTTTTTATAATAGGATATATGATAAAGCAAAATATTCGGCTTCATGGTTTTCTTCGTGGTCTTATTGTTCTTTTGTTCATATCAGGATTAAGTATTTTTATCTTTATTGAAGCCCTAATAATATATCATGGGAATAAAAAAGCCGATTCCAATATGGATTATTTAATTGTACTGGGAGCACAAGTAAGAGGAACACGTATAACCAACAGTTTATATCATAGGCTTAATAGGGCAGCAACTTATCTTAAGGATAATCCGGAGACTTTAGTAATAGTTTCAGGAGGACAAGGACCGGGAGAAGACATATCAGAAGCGGAGGCTATGAAAAACTTTTTGATAGAAAATGGAATTGATGAAGATAGAATACTGATGGAAGATAAGTCCACTAATACAAATGAAAATATACTATATAGTAAAAAGTTAATTTCAAAAGATAATGCTAAGGTTGCCTTAGTAACCAATGGCTTTCATGTTTTTCGTTCAGTCAGTATAGCAAAAAAGCAGGGATTAACTAATATTCAGGGTTTATCAGCCCCATCGGATAAGATACTTACTATAAGTTATTATGTAAGAGAAATTTTTGGAGTTGTCAAATACTTTGTTTTTGGCAATATGTAAAATTGTGCATCTATGATATAAACTATAATATACCGCTTTTATATTTGTTGACTTATTTAATTGACAAGATGATATCAATAATGTATGATAATGTAAAAATAATATAAGGTAAATCTTCGGGGCAGGGTGAAATTCCCGACCGGCGGTTATAGTCCGCGACTCATGGTGAAATATATAGCTTTGTTTTCACTATGACTGATTTGGTGAAATTCCAAAACCGACAGTAAAGTCTGGATGCGAGAAGAATAATAGGCGATTAATGTACTATAATAAGCCCCCGATAGTAGTATTGGGGGCTTTATTTATTGAAAAGTATAATTGTTTTGTCTATTGTATAACCGGGGTTTTCCTTTAGCAAAAAGGAGAGGTTAAAATGAATACAACAGTTAATACCAAGAAAAATCAAAAAACAAGCAGTCTTATGTCTATCAGGTCCCTGATTATTATGACTATGCTTGGAACAATTTCAGTAATTTTAATGAAGCTTGCCATTCCGGTATGGTTTGCACCCCCCTGGTATGAGCTGGATTTAAGTGAAGTGCCGGTCCTTATAGGAGCGTTTACATTGGGTCCTATAGGGGGAATTATAATTGAGATGATAAAAATTCTTTTAAATCTGGTAATTGATTTTACAATAACAGCAGGAGTCGGGGAGACCGCTAATTTTTTAATGGGCTGCTCTTTAGTTGTACCTGCAGCCATTATATATCATAGAAATAAAACACTTAAATCAGCTATAAAGGGCTTGATTGTGGGTACTTTTTCAATGGTAATAATAGCCGGTTTGTTAAATGCCTTTGTACTTCTTCCCACATATGCTTATTTTTTCAAGATGCCTGTTGATAGTTTAATTGAAACCGGATCAAAAATAAATCCCGCCATCAAGAATATGTCAACAATGATTTTCTATGCAGTTACACCTTTTAATCTTCTTAAAGGTTCATTGGTTTCTATTGTAACTCTTCTGACATATAAAAGAATTAGGAGAGCAATTAATACTATTATGGGAATATAATTTAAATTTGATTTTTTATAAAGATAGGATTTCATGAAATCCTATCTTTTTTTTTATCTTTCTGCTATAATACTGCTATAATAATTCCATAATTATTCAAATGTTAATTTTCATAATTAAATGCATAGGAAATGAGGGGTATGTTATGAAAATAGAAAGTTTTTGTTTAGAGGACACCTTTAGGCTGGGATATAATTTAGGCTGCAATGCAGAAAGTGGACAGGTATATTGTATATATGGTGATTTAGGTGTAGGTAAGACAGTATTTACCCAGGGCTTTGCCAAAGGATTGGGAGTTGATGAAGCTGTGAACAGCCCCACATTTACCATTGTCCAAGAATACAAGGGTGAAAAACTTCCCCTATACCATTTTGACGTTTATCGTATAAGCGATATAAGTGAGATGGAAGAGATAGGTTATGAAGATTATTTTTACAATGAGGGAGTCTGCCTAATTGAATGGGCAGAGTTAATAGAAGAAGTTTTACCAAAGAAAAGGACCAACATATATATTAATAAAGATTTAACCAAGGGTTTTGATTATAGGATTATAGAAATTAAAGTAGAAGTATAAAAGGGAGAAATATCATGATAATACTGGCATTAGACAGCTCAGGACTTGTGGCTTCAGTAGCTATTGCAAACGAGGAAGCTTTATTGGCAGAATACACTATTAATTATAAGAAGACTCATTCGCAAACATTACTGCCTATGTTGGATGAAATAGCCCGCATGGTGGATTTGGATTTATCTAATATAGATGCTATTGCTGTTAGCGCAGGACCCGGATCTTTTACGGGTCTTAGGATTGGCTCTGCAACCGCAAAAGGTTTGGGGTTGGCTATGAACAAACCTATAATTTCAGTACCCACAGTAGACAGCCTTGCTTATAATCTTTATGGTACTGATAAGCTGGTGTGTCCTATTATGGATGCAAGAAGAGATCAGGTATATACAGGATTATATGAATTTATAGGGGACAAGTTAAGTATAATTTCTAGTCAGAAGGCTGTAAGTATAGATGAGATAATAGATGAAATAAATAAAATCGGAAGAGAGACGGTATTTTTGGGTGACGCAGTACCTATTCAAAGAGACAGAATTAAAGAAACTATAAAAGTAGCATATACATTTGCACCTATACACATGAACAGGCAAAGAGCCGGTTCAACTGCAGCTCTTGCCATAGAATATTATAAGATGGGACAAGTAGAGCCTGCCGCAGAACATAAACCTATTTATCTTAGAATGAGCCAGGCAGAAAGGGAGCGGGCCGAGAGGTTAAGGCGGGAAGAAAAAGGAGATTAACCCATGTTAATAAGGGATATGTCTAAAGCCGATTTAGAAGAAGTTTATCAAATTGAAAAAGAAAGTTTTCAAGACCCATGGAGTAAAAACTCCTTTATAGAAGCCATATCAAATAAAAACAACATTTATCTTGTAGCCATAGTGGATGGACTAATTGCAGGATATTGCGGTTGTTATGGAGTTGCAGGGGAAGGGTATATCTATAATGTGGCAGTGGGGAAAAACTATAGACGACAAGGGATAGGCTTTAGGCTACTGCAAGATTTGATAGAAGCTGCTAAAAGCAGAGGTATTGAATCTCTAACCTTGGAGGTAAGGAAATCAAACCTACCTGCCATAAAACTTTATAAAAAACTGGGCTTTGTTGAAGCTGGCATAAGAAAGGACTTTTACACCAAGCCCCTAGAAGATGCTATTATTATGTGGAAGACCTCAATACATTAATTCCCACTGTAAATATAAGTTTGTTGAGTATATAATATTAATCAGCAGGCAAGCTGCCGTGTATATATCAGGAGGGATAAGTCATGAAAAGAGCAGTTGTTAATAATAGCGGGGACATGGATATTTACTGCAATTCATGTGGAAGGAAACTAAAAGTGGAGAATGGCATCTTAATGGAAGATGCTTTTGAAGCAAATAAAGAATGGGGATATTTTTCTGACTGGGACACGCAGATTCATCGTTTTAATTTGTGCGAGGAGTGTTATAAGGAGATAACAAGCCGATTTCAGATCCCGGTGGAGGTTAGGCAAAAACTAGAGGTTCTGTAAATTGTATTAGGGAAGACGGTAGTTTCTATTAACATCGTCTTCCTTTTTTGTATCTTTATTTGCAAATAATATAAATGATTAATACAATAATATATTATACTTATTTTATATTTATATTATACTATACTTATACCATTTGGACCGATGTGGTAAAATACTATTGTAGAGAGTTTTACTTTGTAGTAGAATTGATTTGCATTATTTAAACAAGCAAGAAAGGTACGGAAAATGTAATGTTAGATGTATGTTTACTAGGAACCAGCGGAATGATGCCTTTGCCCGGAAGATGGCTTACGGCTTTAATGACAAGATATAATGGAAGTAGTCTTTTGATAGATTGTGGAGAAGGAACACAAATTGCAATTAAGGAAAAAGGTTGGAGCGTTCATGATATAGATATTATATGTATTACTCATTTTCATGGGGATCATATCAGTGGCCTTCCGGGACTGCTTTTATCTATGGGTAATTCAGAGCGTACAAAGCCGGTATATATGATAGGACCAAAAGGTCTAAAAAGGGTAGTGGATAGCCTAAGGGTAATAGCCCCTGAGTTACCTTTTGAGCTAAAATTTATAGAGCTTAATGAAGCAGAGAAGGAAATAGAACTAGCCGGTTATATAATTCGTGGTTTCCATGTAAGGCATAATATTCCCTGCTATGGTTATAGCCTTTTAATTAAGCGGGGAGGCAGATTTATGGTTGAAAAGGCTGAAGAAAACCGGGTGCCCCTAAAATACTGGAATCGTTTACAAAAAGGGGAGACTATAGAGGAAGACGGGAAAATATACACTCCGGATATGGTACTTGGTCCTGAAAGGAAAGGTATAAAGTTAACCTATTGTACCGATACCAGACCGGTTAAGGCTATTGTAGAAAATGCCAAAGGGTCAGATTTATTTATATGTGAAGGAATGTATGGGGAAAAAGACAAGGATATAAAGGCAAGGGAATATAAGCATATGACTTTTTATGAAGCAGCTAAACTGGCAAAAGAAGCAGAGGTTAAGGAAATGTGGCTGACCCATTATAGCCCTTCACTGACCAGGCCTGAGGAATTTATCAATGAGGCAAGACAAATTTTCCCCAATACAAAGGTTGGCAGGGATAAAAAGAGTACTACATTGGAATTTGATAAGAAGGAGTAGTGTAGAAATCGGGAGGTGATTATAATGAAGAAAGCCAAAAAACCCACATCAACTATATTTACTCTTATTTCTATAGTGGCAGTGGTTTTGGCAATGCTTTATGTTTATCAATCGCAGAGGGCAGACAAGATAAAGGAGACAACATTAGAGAAATTGACTGAAGTTGAAAAAATGTTAAAGACTGACCTGGAAAAGGACTACCCTAAGACTCCAAGAGAACTTGCCAAGCTACATGGAGACATGACAAGGCTTTTGTATTCCGGTATTGAGGATGATGAAATAAAAGAACTAGCAATTATAATCCGGGACCTATATGATAAAGAATTTTTAGATAATAACCCAAAGGAAAAATATCTAAAGAATCTTTATTCAGATATTGCCCTATGGCGTGAAATGAAAAGGAAAATAGAAAACAATTTTGTGGTAAATGAACAAGATGAAGAGCTTATTGTAAAGGACGGGAAAGAATATGCCACTGCATATATATCATTTACCATTACTGAAAAAGGGAAAACCACAGAACTTAGGCGTTATATTATGCGAAAAGATGAAGAAAATAAGTGGAAGATTCTAGGCTGGGAATATATTCCCGACAAATAGGACCTGCCATGAAATAAGCAGAAAGAGGGAACAAAGAGAGAATTATGATACAAAAAGATATTAATATATTGGCAATTGAAACTTCCTGTGATGAGACGGCTGCGGCAGTGGTAAGAAACGGAAGAGAGGTTCGTTCTAATATTATTTCTTCTCAGATAGAGCTTCATAAACTCTATGGAGGAGTGGTACCGGAGATAGCATCCAGAAAGCATATTGAAAAAATAAATCAGGTTATAGAAGAAGCCTTAAGTGTAGCAAAAATTACTCTTGAAGAAATTGATGCCATAGGTGTAACCTATGGGCCGGGACTTGTAGGAGCTTTATTGGTTGGGGTGGCAGAG